>JAJFLD010000041.1 GCA_021772875.1 Ghiorsea sp.
TATCTGGGTAAAAAAGGTGAGCTTACCCATGTGCTTAAAGGTGTGGGCAAATTATCACCTGAAGAACGCCCTGTGATTGGGCAACATGTGAATGCTACCAAAGCAGTATTGGCAGATGCTTTGAATCAAGCTGAATCTTTATTGGCCGTCCAAGAAAAGGCCTCTCGCATTGAAGCAGAGCGCATTGACATTACCCTTGCTGGTCGCAGCAGCTCGCGTGGCGTTAAACACCCTGTACAGCAGGGTTTGGATGAAATGACGGCCATCTTTGCACAAATGGGTTTTGAGATTGCTGAAGGGCCTGAAGTTGAAGATGAATTTCACAATTTTGATGCCTTAAATATCCCTGAAGAACATCCAGCGCGCGCTATGCATGACACTTTCTTTTTTAAGGCTGAAAGTGATGAACAGGCAAAACTTTTAAGAACCCATACCTCACCTGTACAAATTCGTACGATGCGAGCTTGCGTGCAAGCTGGTGGCGAACCACCTTTGGCGGTGGTGGCACCAGGCCGTGTTTACCGTTGTGATTATGATGTAACGCATTCGCCGATGTTTCATCAAGTGGAAGTGTTTAAGGTGGATAAGGATGTATCACTTGCCCACTTAAAAGGGGTGCTCAAACACTTTTTATCAGCTTATTTTGAGAAGGATTTACCGATTCGTCTGCGTCCGCATTATTTCCCTTTTACCGAACCTTCTGCGGAAGTGGATGTAGGTTGTGGTTTTTGCCAGCAAAAAGGTTGCCGTATTTGTAAAGGCAGTGGTTGGATTGAAGTGTTGGGTAGTGGCATGATTCATCCCAATGTGTTGGCATCGGTGGGCATTGATTCTGAAGTGTATTCTGGTTTTGCTTTTGGTTTGGGTGTTGAGCGTTTGGTGATGTTAAAACATGGCATTCCTGATTTGAGATTATTTTTTGAAAACGATGTTCGTTTTCTTCGGAGGATGGGCGCATGAAAATTCCATTTTCTTGGTTGCAAGAGCATGTGCCATTGACACAAACACCAGCCCAAGTGGCGGAAGATTTGGTGCGTTTGGGCCATGAGGTTGAAAGCATTACGTTGCCGCGCGCTGGTATTCAAGGCGTACGTGTTGGGCATATTATAAGCATGTTGCCACACCCTGATGCCGATAAACTAAAACTACTCAAAGTTGATGTGGCTGCAGCAGAGCCTTTGGCCATTGTTTGTGGCGCAACCAATATGGTTGAAGGTGATAAAGTGCCTGTTGCTACAGTGGGCACGTGTTTACCCGATGGGTTGGTGATTAAAAAAGGCAAAATTCGTGGTGAAGTTAGCTTTGGCATGTGTTGTTCAGAAGTTGAGCTTGGTTTGGCAGAAGATGCGGATGGTTTGTTGGTTCTTCCTGCGGATGCGCCTGTTGGCATGGAAGTGGGTGAGTATTTAGAGCTTGAAGAAGCTGTATTGGATTTGGACATCACCCCAAACCGTGGTGATTGCATGAGCATGCGAGGCATTGCCCGTGATTTGGCAGCTGATTATGATTTACCGCTGATTGAGCCAGCAGATGAAGTGGCAGCCGATGATACAGATATTGCTTTGCCTGTTGTTTCTGTCTCGGCACATGAGGATAATCCTTTGTATTTGGCACGCCGCATTGAAGGCGTGAAAGTCAGCACTTCTCCAGATTGGATGCAAGCGCATTTGATTGCTGCAGGGCAGCGTCCAATCAATGGTGTGGTGGATGTGTTGAACTACACTATGCTTGATTTAGGCCAACCTATGCATGCTTTTGATGCAGATACCTTGCAAGGTGATTTGCATGTGCGTTTGGCCAATGCTGGTGAAAGTTTCAAAGCTTTAGATGGCAAAGATGTTGTTTTGAATGAAGGCGATCTTGTGATTGCTGATGATGAAGCAGTGGTAGCTTTGGCTGGTATTATGGGCGCTGAAGCAACGGGTGTGACAGCAAAAACAAATAACATCATTTTAGAGTCGGCTGCATTTCGTGCTGCACGTATTAGCACCACACGTCGTACTTGTGGCTTGGTATCAGAAAGCTCTATGCGCTTTGAGCGTGGAGTGGATCCTGGAATGATTGAAGTGGCGATGGATCAAGCTGTGCATATGATTGTAGAGCTCTTTGGTGGTAAAGTGAGTGCTTTGACCACTGTTGGTGACAAGCAAGCGCTGATTAAAGACAAAACCATTGATTTAAGCTTGCAACGCATATCATCACGCTTGGGCATTAGCATTCCAGAGAGTGCTGATGCGGTGTTAAACCGTATGGGTTTTGGTTTGAGGCGTTATGGTGATGCCTTGGCAGTAAGTGTGCCAAGCCATAGGCATGATGTTTCCATTGCTGAAGATATTTCAGAAGAATATGCACGTGTGATTGGTTTTGATGCCATTCCAGAAATATTACCGACCTTGGCAACCATTAAACCTCGCAAAGTAGATACCACTATAAGCAGTGCAGTGGCAGCTGGTTTTGTGCAGGTGATCAATTATGCCTTTATCTCCGCAGCTGAGCAGCGCTTATTTGTAGCAGATGATGGTAAAGATCTTGTGCTTGAAAATCCGATTTCAGAAGCCATGGCTGTGATGCGCAGGTCTGTTTGGGCAGGATTATTAAATACTGCCAAGTATAATATGAATCGTCAGCAAGCAGGTGTAGCACTTGTCGAGCAAGGCCGTATTTACGAGGCAAAAGATGGCAGCACACATCAGGAAATCAATGTGCTTGCTTGGTTGATGGCAGGCGAGCTGGAATCCGACACATGGTTTTCCCAAGCGCGTAAAGCAGATTTCTTTGATATGAAAGGGGCTGTTGAAGCTTGGCTGGGCAATCGAGGTCTGGTGGCGCGTTTCATGGTTGATGATGAAGTGAAGGGTTTGCAAGCTGGGCAAACGGCCAAGATTTTTGTTGGCAAAGCTGTGGTGGGTTATGTTGGCAAAGTGGATTCAGACATCACTGCAAACTTTGATTTGAATACGGATGTATTTGTGGCATCGATTGATCTTGATGCCTTGAACGATGGTAAAAAAGCCAAATTTCAAGCTATTCCAGAATTTCCATCCATTGAACGTGATTTGGTATTTTTGTTTGATAAACATACTTCTGCCGAAGAAATCTTGCAGACTGTGCGCAAAGCAGGCGGGGGCCAACTTACAGAAGCACGTATTTTTGATATGTATGCTGGTCAAGGTGTACCCGAAGGTAAGGTGAGTTTGGGTGTGCGGTTTGTATTGCAAGATGCCAAACGCACTTTAACGCAAGAAGATTCTGATCAAGCGATGCAAGCAATTATTGCTATGGTGTCGGAGAAGTTTGCTGCTCCATTAAGAGGCTGATAAATACGTCCTTTTAAAAAAATATGGCAATACAGGAAATAAAAAAAGGCTATCGCTGTTTCTAACAGCGATAGCCTTTTTTCTTGATGATGCTTTATGCTTGCTTGGGCTGAGCTGTGTGCGCAAAGTCTGTAAGTGTTAAATCATGCAGGGGATGATAAGATAGCGCTGTTAACATGGAGCTAAACAGTGTCAAAGAAGAACGAACATTATGGAAAAAGAGCAAAAAAGGAACCAGCCAGAGGTGGGCGGCGTAAGGCTGTCCGTCATTCTGAAGCGGCTGAAAAGCCAGCCTCACCTTGGCCTTCTGCACCACCAGAGCGCAAACAGAAATTTAAAGAACACACGGCAGTAGCTAAATCAGGTTCACCTTATGGCCGTGGTGCAGATAAGACAGATGATAAAATTTGGGTAGGTATTGTATCCGCGCATCCGGATGGTTTTGGTTTTGTGAATGTGCAAGGTCGCATGGAGGATGTATTTCTTCCTGTAGATGAAATGCGTGATTTGATGCATGGCGACAAAGTAGAAGTAAAAACGATGCAACGCCGAGGCCGAGAATCAGGTATTCTTGTGCGTTTGGTGCAAGCTGCTCCCAGCACAATCACAGCACAATTTAAGATTGAACGGGGTGTAGGTTTTGCTTATCCACGTTCACATCGTATGCAACAAGCCGTGTTTATCAAACGTGATGCCGGTAACGGCGCGCGTGATGGTGATTGGGTACGCGTGGAAATTAAACGCGGCACAAAACCACTGACGGGTGAAATCCTCGAAGTGATGGGTACGGATTTAACGCCTAAGAAATTGGTGGATTTGATTGTCGCTGAACAATGTCTTTCCGAGACCTTCCCTGTGGAAGTGTTAAGTGAAAGCCAAGCTATCCCTAGCAAAGTGGGCATTGCAGATAAAGAAGACAGATTAGATTTAACCCATCTACCTTTTGTCACTATTGATGGTGCCGATGCGCGCGATTTTGATGATGCTATTTGTGTGCTGCCTCGTGGCGAAGGTTATGAAGCTTGGGTAGCGATTGCTGATGTTGCCCATTATGTCCATGAAGGTTCGGCCTTGGACACAGAAGCAGAATCACGGGGTAATTCATTTTATTTTCCCGATAGAGTGATTCCTATGTTGCCTGAAAAATTATCCAATGGTTTATGTTCTTTAAATCCACACGTTGATCGCTTGGCTATGGTTGTGCGCATGCGCTTTGATGCAGCGGGTAAACGCCGTTCAGCGCGTATTTACAATGCAGTGATTCATTCACAAGCACGTTTGACCTATGAGCAAGCTACAGCATGGCTTGAGCGTCGTGATGAGAAAGCTGTTGCAGAAGAGAAAGTGCGTGAGATGTTGGATACCACCATGGGTCTGTATAAAATACTCGAACGTGGACGTGCCAAACGTGGTGCACTTGAGATTGAATTACCTGAAGTTCGGCCGCTGATTGATGGTGATATTGTGGCTAGCATCGAGGCGCGTGGTCGCCATGTTGCCCATAAACTTATCGAAGAAATGATGTTGGCTGCCAACACCGCAGTTTCAATGTTTTTGGATGAAAAGAAGGTGAGTCAACTTTATCGTGTTCATCCTGCACCAGAGCGCGAAGCCATTGAAAAGTTGAATGCTTTCTTGGCTGCTTTTGGCCTTAAAATTAGGCATGCCAAACATGAAGAAGTTCAAACAAAAGATGTGCAGCAAGCATTGGCAGCATCTGAGAACAAACCCTTCTCACAAGTCTTGCATCGTTTGGTATTGCGTTCGATGCAACAAGCCAAGTATACCACCACCAATGTTGGCCATTTTGGTTTGGCATATGAATGTTATGGTCATTTTACCAGCCCTATTCGCAGATATGCAGATTTGACTACACATCGCAGGCTTAAAGCCGTGTTGAGTGGACAAAAACCTTCCAAGCAGGATTTGGAAAGTGTGGGTGCACATATTTCTAGCCAAGAGCGTAAACAACAACGCTCAGAGTGGGATATACAAGCTATGCTTTCGGCCTTGTATCATACCAAAGATATTGGACAAACGATGGAAGCTACAGTTTCTGGGGTGAGTAAACGGCGTATTTTCTTTGCTCTTAAAGATACATTGGCTGAGGCATCGTTGAATGTTGATGATTTGCAAGGCAACTTTGATCTCGATGAAGTGCATCATAGATTAACTGCGAAAAATGGTGTTTTCAGCTTAGGTTTGGGAGATCAAGTGAATGTGGATATCCAATCTACCGATGCGGTTCGCGGCCAAATTATGGTGGGGCTTACAAAAACAACATCTTCAGCAGCTGCACCAAAGTAAGTTAATAAACGTTGTTTTTTAAAGGCCATGTTGCCAGAGATACGCGTTCAAAACGCGATAAACCGTGACACAGTGAACATGCCAAAATATGATGCCCGTCATTGAGTTTTTAGCGATAAGGAGACATTATGTTTCATGGTGTGATGACGGCGTTGGTGACGCCATTTAAAAATGGTCAGATTGATGAAGAAGCTTTTCGCGCACACCTTGAGCGTCAAATTGAGGCAGGTATTGATGGCGTGGTGCCTGCAGGTTCAACAGGCGAAGCGGCGACATTAAGTGTGGCTGAACATAAAGCTTTAATCAAAATGACTGTGGAGCAAGTGAACGGCCGTATTCCTGTCATTGCAGGCACAGGCAGCAACAACACCGCCGAATCTATTGAGCTTACCCAAGCCGCAAAGAAATTAGGCGCAGATGCTTGTTTATTGATTTCACCTTATTACGTGAAACCCACGCAAGAGGGTATTTATTTGCACTATAAAGCCATTGCTGATGCAGTGCATTTGCCCCAAATTTTATATAATGTTCCAGGTCGCACGGCATCGAATATGTTGCCTGAAACTGTGGCGCGTTTATCCCATGTGCCCAACATTATTGGTATTAAAGATGCCACTGCTGATATGGCGCAGCTCACGCGTACAATGATGGCTTGCCAAGAACGTATAATGTTTTATTCAGGCGATGATGCCAGCGTGTTGCCCTTTATGACTTTGGGTGGTTCTGGTGTGATTTCAGTGGTTTCAAATATTGCACCCAAAACCATGAAAGCCATTGTCACAGCTGCGTCTGAACATAACTTTGATAAGGCCAAAACCATGCATTTTGCCTTGCAAGATTTAACCGATGCAATGTTTGTGGAAAGTAATCCTATGCCAGTTAAAGCGGCATGTGCTTTATTGGGCTGGATGTTGGATGATATACGTCTACCGCTTACGCCTTTAACCACAACGCAAGTTGCGGCCTTAAAACAAGTGATGTCGGCATTCCAATCGGATGTTGAGCGTTTGGAAGTTTAACAACTTTAGCTGTTTTTCATCGGGGCTGTAGTCAGCTTTACCTTCTCTTGATGACCATCACCACAAAAATAAACGCGGCCAAACCTGTTAAGGCGGGAAAGAGTAGTGTTGTGATGGAATAAAATTCAAGCGCAAGCAAAGCAAAGCCATTACGCACAACCATCAAAATATAAAACATCAGATGTTCTTCAAAAGGATAGCTGTATGCCTTTTTAAAGGTGAAGCCAAAACCAATCAAATCAATAGTGGTTAACAAAACCACTGCCCACAAAGGGTTGGCGGTGATATACCAAAGAGGTAGTGCTGCCATGGCCAAGCTAAAAAAGAATCCATCAAGGTAAGTGATGTGTTTATCAGCATGTTTGAAGTATGCCAAAACCGCGACATACATGCTGATAGCGCCGGAAAGGCCAATAGGCCAAGCGCCAACACCAGCATGGTCGGCCAGCTGAGCGAAAAACACGATACATGTCGTGCAGCCCCAAATCACCCAAGAAAAAACATGCGGTTTGGTTTTACCTTGCCAAATCGAGCGGATATAAGGCACAAAAGCAATCAAGGTTAGGATGATGGCGATGGCACTTGATAGATGTTTATCAATCAAGCTTTCTCTCCTTTCCTTGGTATGTGGTGGAGATGAAGAGATTAGGCATATGCGTGTGTTTGAAGTGGGTACTCATATAAATAGCTTCTCCATAGCGCAAGCGCCATGATACGCAGAATCTTTGGCATCTTTTTATAGATACGTGCTGACGTATTGTGCTTAGTATGCTGATAAATATCACCATAAACATTTAGATATCTAGTTTAAGGTAGGTGGTGTTGATTGGGTTGGCAATAACATATGAAGTTGTAAGGGAGAAAAAAAATGGTATTGAAATGGCGCTTCATGCTTATGCTAGGTTTGTTATTACCACTGCTTACATCATGTGCGACTTTGAAGCAGGCCATGGCTATTCCAGAAGTGAAATTCTCTTTTGAT
>JAJFLD010000042.1 GCA_021772875.1 Ghiorsea sp.
CTGCGACTGATGCAGTGCTTGTATGTTTCAATCGCGGGTAGCATCCTCCACCAACGCTCTGGTAGAAGCGAACCTAGGGCAGTAAAACGAAGACCAAAACCACACCGTTTACTCACCAAAGCTAGAAAGGATTACAAGCAGTGAAATACTATGAAAATTTGACTAAAAAGGGCTTAAGTCAGCGCCATTCGTATCTGACCCCTTTCTTCATTGCTTAAGGGCAAAGAGATTTATAGCGGCTGATATCCGCTTCTTGGGGGATATTTTTTGCTTGGGTTAGATTGTCGGTTAAGGCTTTGGCGTAGTGAGGGATCAGTAGGCTGCCACGTGAACCAAAACCGTTGAAGATGCCGATGTTGCGGTGTTGGGGATGAAAACCGATGAAGGGTTGTTTGTCTTGGGTGGCAGGGCGAATGCCTGCTTGGTGGTTTACCACTTCAAAACCTTTATTGGTACTGAATAAATGTCGCGCAAAATTGAGCAAGGTTTGTTTGGATGTTTCTTGCAAGGTGGGGGTATGAAAACCCGTTTCATAGGTAGCACCCACACGGCAAGTATGTAAGCCACTGGGTAATAACCATTTCCCTTTGTTGATGATGTAGGGGGAAAGTATGTCTTTGCTTTTGCAGGTGATGATTTCACCATGGGCTGCTTGCATAGGTAGCCACGAAAATAAAGGGTTATGCATCATTTGATAACCTTCGCAAAAGATAACTTTTTGTTTGTTGCTGATATTTGTTTGGTTCACAAATGAAGCGTGTTTGATGCTTTGCTGCTGCTCAAAATAGTCGGCTAAGGCATCAAGTAAAGTGTTGGTGTCTAACCATGCTGCGTGTCGCTGTGTGATACCTGAGTATTCAGCTTGTAAGTCGGCAGGGGTATCAGTGAGCTGGAAATAATTTGTATAAGTAGGGTTATATAGGCGTTTTCGGCAATTAATGCGCTCTTTTTCAGTATTAAATAACCGTTGTATGGGTAAAGGAAAATAACATTGTATATTGAGTTTTTTTTCAATATCTTGATAAAATGCTTGCGCATATTTGAGCATTTGTGGTGTTTGTTCGGCGAGCACAAACCGCTGCCCTGTGACTGGATTAATCAATCCTGCGGCAACGCGTGAAGCTGAAGCTTTACCATCGGCATAAATACAAATATGAATACCTTGCTGCATCAAAGTCCAAGCCAACAAACTGCCTGCCAAACCTTGGCCAATGATAATAATAGATGCTTGCGGAGTAGCGTTTTGCGGTGAGGGCATGAGGCAAGCATAAACAAAAATTGGCGATAGGCATCAAAAAGACGTAATATGCGCAAACATTTAGCGTTTTATTGTAAAAAAATATACATCTTAAAAAGATTGGAGTTGATCATGGCAAAAGCAGCAGCGCGTCACCTTTTGGTGAGCACAGAAGAAAAATGTTTGGAAGTCAAAGCTGAAATTGAAGCAGGTTTGGATTTTGCTGATGCAGCAAAAAAATATTCATCATGCCCTTCAAAAGCGCAAGGTGGTGATTTGGGTGAATTTGGCCCAGGTCAAATGGTGAAAGAGTTTGATGAAGTTGTATTTTCTGCGGATGTAGGAAGCTTGGAAGGCCCTGTGCAAACACAGTTTGGCTACCATTTGTTGGAAGTCACTGCACGGGCATAATTTAATGAGCATCACTTGGCACAGCAATATCAACGAAGCGGACTGGGAAGCTTTATGTGATGGCTGTGGCAAGTGTTGTATGCATAAGTTTGAAGATGAGGATACAGGCGAGATTTTAAATACCAATGTCGCCTGTAAACTCTTTGATGCGCAAAGTTGTCGCTGTAAACAATACGACAAACGTTTTGAGCAAGTTCCTGATTGTTTGAATATCCGAAAAATGACAGATGATGAAATGCTGTGGTTGCCCACCACATGTGCATATCGCCTTACCTTTGAATCCAAACCTTTACCCGATTGGCATCCTCTGCAAAGCAAATCGACAGAATCTGTGCATCAGAAACATATTTCTATGCGTGGCCGCTGTGTCTCAGAATTGGATGTGCCCGAAGAAGAGCGACCCGACTATATCTTAGAAACCAGTGATGATGAAACCGCATAAACTTGCCGACGCATTTGGCGATGTTGTGGTGCGTATGCTGGTTTATATGCGCTCATCGCTTGATTTATCTTTGGAGTCATGGGTGTTATTGGTCAAACTTCAATGGTTAACGCGACCTGCTGTGAAACATGTCATGGTACGCCAACTTTATTTTACAGGTGTGCAAGGCTTTGCATGGGTGCTGGCGGCATCGGCAATGGTGGGCGTGCTTGTTATTTATACGATTGTTGATTTTGCAAGGCAAGTGCAAGATCTCACCTTGATTGGCTCGTTGTTTGGCAGCGTATTCTTACAAGAAATCGCACCTATGTTGATTGCGATATTTTTGCTTGTGCGTTCTGGCGTGGCGGTGGTGACGGAAGTTGGCAATATCCAAGCCCGTGGCGAACCTTTGGTTTTGGCAAGCTTGGGCATCAATGAAAATGAATACCTTTATATGCCACGCTTGCTGGCTTTTGCGGTGAGTGGCTTGATTCTGACATTTCTATTTGCCTTTCTCTCCGTCTGGTTTGGAGGTTTTGTGGTTGCCCTGACCAATACCTTAACCTTTTCAGAATTTATCTTTGAGTTGCGGCATGGTGTTGGTTTTTTAGATATTGTGATTATGGTGTTAAAAAGCCTTTGGTATCCTGTGTTGATGGTTTTGGTGCTTATCAGCCAAGGGCATAAAGTGGGGGATGATCCGAATCAAATCCCTGTACGCGCCACCTATGGCATGCTGGGTTCACTGGCTGCCATTATTGTGATTGATATTATGATTGGCATTGTGGAAAGAGTGATATGAAAGATAGCTCTTCTAATGATTTGCCGCATTTGTATTGGTCGGATACCAAGCTTGATGAACACAGCTTTATACCCAGCATCAACTTATTGTGTGGTGAATACGTACATGTGACTTGCGCTGATTACCATCAATGTACTTTATTAACATCTTGGTTTTCCAAACAGAATGAAAAGTCTTTGCATGTGGTTAAGCAAGGGCAGCAGCTTAGGTGTATTGGTGGGTCTGTGGCGGTGGTGTTGAATGGGCGCGCACTTTTGGCTAATATTTCTATCCAAGAAAATATCATGTTACCTTTTCTTTATCACCATGATCTACAAACGTTGCATGATGCCCAAGCGCAGTTGAAAACAGTAGCTGAAACATTTGGTTTGGATAAAATTTTGCATGAGAAGGCTGGTTTGCGAAGCCCTTTGATTCATGGTTTGGTGAGCTTGAGTCGCGCGGTATTGCAGCAAGCTAATTTTATTATTTTACAACAGCCTTTTTCAAGCATGGACAAACAAGAAACTGCTACGTTTGCCAAACTTGTCAAAGATGTTGTCAAACGTTTGGGTGTGGGTATGGTGTATTTAGCGGCATCAGCTGAAGATCAAGCGGATTTTGAATTTAAACATCATGTGTTTACGCAACAATACGAGGAGAGTGCATGAGCCAACAAGATGACTACATGCAAGGCATGCAGCGAAAAGTCGGCTGGTTTTTGCTTTTGGGCTTTGGTGTATTGTTATTGATGTTGCTGGTGACAGGGGCAAGAAGTAATTTTTTCGCCAAAAAGTTTTATGTTTATGTGCAGCCCCCTACAGCCACAGCATTTTATGTCGGTCAACCTGTTCGCTTTCAAGGTTTTGGTATTGGTTACGTTGATTTGATTGAGCTTCTTGAACATGGCAAGGTGAGGATAACGTTGCAATTGTTGGATAGATATCGTCCTATGCTGCATCAAGGGGCGAATGTGCAATTGGCCAAAGAAGGTTTGATAGGGGAACAATTTGTGCGTATCAGTGCTGGGGATGTTTCAGCAGCTGCGTTGCATGATTTAGATTTGCTTGGTTATGTAAGCTCTGCTTCTGTAGAGCAACTCTTAGAAGACATTAAACCCACCATTGCCCAAGCTGATCGGTTGTTTCGTGAGCTGGCAAGCATTGCAGAGTGGGTGAACGACCCACAAGGTGAGCTGCGGGCAACATTGACCAACTTGAAAGATTTCAGTGATGGCTTGGATGCACAAGACATGCAAAAAATGGGCAAAGAAATGGCACAGCTTTTACGCGATTCGCGAGAAGTGATGGGTGAAATCGAGAAAGAACATTTGATGACCAATTTTTCTCATGCGCTTGGCTCTACTGCAACCTCATTGGATGACATGAAACCTTTTATCCGCGAGCTGGGGCAAAATGGTGGAAAATCTTTAGCGAAGATGGATGATTTATTAGCGCGTATGCAAACACTTGCTGAAACACTGAATGTGGTTGGTTCTGATGTCACCGAGCTTACGCCTGAGTTGCCTAGCCTTGTGCGCGAATTGCGAGAAAGTGTCGCCGAATCACGCTTGCTGATGAAGAGTGTTCGTCAATCGTGGTTGTTTGGAGATAGCTCTGGTGGTAGCCAACAAAACCATAACAGTATCAATGAACCTTCGGCTGTGGATTTCAGGCCATGAATAAGATTCTTTTGCTGTGTGTGCTTGTTTTTGTTGTTGGCTGTGCATCCAAAGCCAAACCCGTGATAGCAAATAATTTTACCCTGCAAGCCGAAAAGTTTATAAGCCATGGTTTAGAAGCTTTGCATGGCGGGCGTATGTCATCGGCTGAGAAATCGCTGCAACATGCTTTGCGTTCGGCATGGTTATCCACAGACTTAACACAAGTGGCCAGAGCGCAATTTCATTTGGGCGCATTTTACCTTGCCCAAAGTAAAGATGAACTTGCCTTGGGCATGTTAATCAAAGCCAAAGCGAATGCAGAATATTCAGCAGATCGCATCACTTTTTGGCGCAGTAGTTTTGCTTTGGCATTATTTCAGCAGGAGCGTGGTTTAAGCGTGATAACACCACCAGCATTGGCAAAAGAAATGCCAGCAGATGTTTATTTAAGCGCAGGGCGTTTGGCACATTTGCAACACCATTATCCAGAGGCAAAACAAATATACAATGATGTGACCACTACACCTGTGTTAGGTGTGAGCACCATTTATGCCCATGCCCAAGCGTATTTGGGTTTGGCTTTACTGGCCAGAGATGAACAGCAAAAAGATGTTGTTTTAAGCACCAGTGATAAAACACTCGTTTTAAGCAAACAGGCAGGGTTTCCAGTTTTGGCAGCACATGCATTGCTGCTGCAAGGCGAAGTGTTTGCTGATGCTGTAAAATTAGAGCGGGCTTTGCACACCTATGAAGCTCTCGAAGATAGGTTGGGGCAACACGATGCTTTGCGTGCTTTATTGAAGCTTGCGGAGTCGGGTGAAGATAAGCAGCGTATGCAGCAATGGCAGCAGGCCCTAAAAAACCTGAAGTCTTAACGAGGTAGCTGATTTATGCCGAGTATCCATTTAAGTGGTCGTAAGGAAGGTCTTCATGCTTTGCAAAAGCTGGCGGATGAGGCTTGCACGGGCAAATGTTTAAGTGTTATTCAGCTTAATCGCATAGCCTTAGCCTTGGATGAGTTGTTTGCGAATATTCATGCTCATGGTTATGCCAATCAAGGTGGTGATATTGAATGTTCAGCGCAGTGGTTAGGCGATACCAAAGAGCAATGTTTACTGGAAATTAAGTTGCGGGATTTTGCGCCTGTGATTCAAGATGTTGCTTGCTGTCAGGGTGTGGATCCGACAACACTTAAAAAACATCCTGTTGCAGGCGGCTTGGGCATGCATTTGATTTATGCAACCACGGAAACATTTGAGCATATGCCACTTGATGATGGCAACCAATGGCGTTTGGTATTTAATCCAAAGAAAGAAGAGGAAGGGCATTGATGAGTATTCAAATTGAAGTTGAGCATGCAGGGGATCAGGCAACTTTAGCCGTGCAAGGTGATGTCACCATACACACTTCGCCTAAGTTGAGGAATGCTTTGAAACCATTATTTGCAAGCAAGCCTAAACATATTTTGGTCAATCTTGGTGGTGTGGAATTTATGGACTCTTCAGGCATTGCTACTTTGGTGGAAGGGTTGCAGTGGAGCCAATCATCTGGTGGTCGTTTTGTGCTCGAAGGGTTGACTGAAACAGTGCAGGATGTTTTTAAATTGGCAAAACTCGATACTATTTTTGAAATTAAGGCTTAAGTTTTACCGATGAGTTATAAAGATATGCGTGATTTTATTGCCGACTTGGAAAAACGAGGTGAGCTTAAACGCATTCAAACTGAAATCAGCACCGAACTGGAAATGACAGAAATCTCCCAACGTGTTTTAGAAGCTGGTGGTCCTGCTTTGTTGTTTGAGAATGTTAAAGGACACGACATGCCTGTATTGACCAATTTGTTTGGCAAAGATACACGCATTGCTTTGGGTATGGGGCGAGAGTCTGCTGCTGAGTTACGCGATATTGGCGAACTGCTGGCGTATTTGAAAGAGCCTGAGCCGCCTAAAGGTTTTAAGGATGCATGGGATAAATGGCCAGTGCTTAAAAAAGTGCTGAATATGTCGCCTAAGCTGGTAAGCAAAGCACCATGGCAAGAGGTGGTGTATGAAGGCGATGCTGTGGATTTGGATATGTTACCCATTCAGACCTGCTGGCCTGAAGATGCAGCACCGCTGCTGACTTGGGGGTTGGTGGTCACCAAAGGCCCAAATAAAGAGAGACAGAATTTAGGTATTTATCGGCAACAAAAGATAGCCAAAAATAAATTAATTATGCGTTGGCTCAAACATCGTGGTGGTGCTTTGGATCATCAAGATGCATCTAAGCTTGAAAAACGCGAACCATTTCCTTGTGCGGTGGTGATTGGTGCAGATCCAGCAACCATTTTGGCGGCAGTCACACCCATTCCTGACACCTTGTCAGAATATCAATTTGCAGGGCTGTTGCGCAATGAAAAAACCCGATTGACAACGTGTTCCATCGTGCCTTTGCAGGTGCCAACTTCGGCAGAAATTGTGCTTGAAGGTTTTATTTCTTTTGATGAATACGCAGAAGAAGGTCCTTATGGTGATCATACGGGTTATTATAACGAAACAGAGATGTTTCCTGTGTTCACCGTAGAAAAGATGAGCATGCGCAAAGATGCGATTTACCATTCAACGCACACAGGTAAACCGCCTGATGAACCTGCGGTATTGGGTTTGGCATTCAATGAAGTGTTTGTGCCAATTTTGAAAAAACAGTTCCCTGAGATTGTGGACTTTTATCTGCCGATGGAAGGTTGTTCGTATCGCATGGCAGTGGTTTCGATTAAAAAGTCGTTTGCCGGACATGCAAAACCTGTGATGTTTGGCATTTGGTCGTATTTGCGGCAATTTATGTACACCAAATTCATTGTTGTTGTTGATGAAGATATTGATTGTCGCGATTGGAAGGAAGTGATTTGGGCGATGACAACACGTTGTGACCCCGTCCGCGATTTTACGATGGTGGAACATACACCAATTGATTATTTGGATTTTGCCTCACCTGTTGCAGGATTGGGCTCCAAGGTTGGTATTGATGCCACCCAAAAATGGGCTGGTGAAACGGATAGAGAATGGGGTCGGGTGATCACCATGACCGACGAAGTAAAACAGCATATTGATGCTATATGGGATGAATTGGATTTATGAGCAATAAACATAACACAACATTATTGATGATTATGGATGGTTGGGGCGTTGGCTCTGGCGGCAATGATGATGCCATTGCTATGGCAAATACGCCAAACTTTGATCGTTTGAAAGCAAGCTGCGCTTACACTGAAATCAATACCCATGGTGGTTATGTTGGGCTGCCTTCGATGAAAGATATGGGTGGGTCTGAAGTAGGGCATCTGACCATGGGTGCAGGGAAAATTCTCGATCAAGGGCCAACACGTATCAAAAAAGCCATTGAAGATGGTTCGTTTTATGAGTCCGATGCATTGGCAAAGGTGATGCAATGTGCTGAACAGGGTGGTGCAATTCATCTTTTAGGCTTGTTGTCTGATGGTAATATTCATTCCCATATTGATCATTTTATTGCAATCATTCGTTATGCACATGCACAAGGTGTAGAGAAGCTTTATATCCACGCTTCATTGGATGGGCGTGATGTGGGTATTCAGTCGGCGCAAGATTATGTTCTACAAATTGAACATGTGTTTCAAAGCATCAATGTCGAAGGCAAGAGAGACTATGCTTTTGCCAGTGCCTCAGGGCGCGAACATGCCATCATGGATAGGGACCAAGATTGGAGCAAAGTAAAACGTGGCTGGGATGCCATGGTATTGGGTAAAGCCGAACACGAATTTGGCTCTATGATTGAAGCGATCACGGCGCTACGTGCTGCGCTACCCAACTTGATTGACCAAGATATGGATAGTTTCATCATCATTGATGATGCATTGGGCAAACCTATTGCAACCATCAAGGATGGTGATGCGGTGTTGATGATGAATTTCCGTGGTGATAGAGCTGTTGAAATCACCGATGCCTTTGAATTAGCTGATTTTAAAGGGTTTAATCGCGAGCAAGTGCCTGATGTGACCTATGCGGGTATGATGGTTTATGATGAAGATAGAAATATGCCAGAGCTGCAATTGATGGGGCCAACCAAAGTGGATTATCCGTTTGGTCGTTATCTTGTGGATCAAAGAATCAAACAGTTTCGTTTGACCGAAACACAAAAGTTTCCGCATGTAACTTTCTTTTTTAATGGCGGGTACCGCAAACCCTTGGACGCAGGTTTAGAAGAATACATTCTGATTGATTCGGATAAGGGTATTTCATTTGCAGATAAACCTGAAATGAAAGCAGCTGAAATTGCTGAGAAGGCAGTTGAACTTATTTTATCAGGTGACTATGGCTTTGGCCTTATCAATTTTGCCAATGCCGATATGGTTGGCCATTGCGGTAAATTAGAGCCTGCAATCAAAGCTGTGGAAGCCGTGGATAAAGCCATAGGCCTTATTGTTGATGCTTTGGCCAAAGTGAATGGCTCTGCCATCATTACAGCAGACCATGGCAATGCTGAAGAAATGGTGACCCATAAAGCAAACCATGATGAACCCTGCACCAAACATTCGGTGAATCCCGTACCATGTATTTTATATAAAGCACAAGGAAGATACGTTTTAGGTGAAGCCGCTGGAAAGAATGCTGGTTTGGCAAATCTGGCGGCTACGCTTTGTGATATGCTTGAAATTGAGACACCAGAAGGTTTGGAACCATCTTTGCTATAGAGGTAAGATGTGTATATATCTTCATTTAAATATTACTCGCTTTAACCCAAGCCATCTTTTGAGCTTGGGCTTCTGGCATGAAGTTTTTGCTTATGTTTCATACCATTTCGTGCAAGTTAAGCCAAAACAACTTTCAGGTTTTTTGAAGGCAGAAGATGTAAAATCACATCAGAATTTTGACACTTTGAGCAATCAGTTTTTGACGTTTGCATATTTAGGGCAAAGCAAATGACCAACAACCCACAAGGCTCACTGTTTCCACACGCCTATGAGTGTGATGACATTGCAAAGCTGAGTATTGATAGGGTTGAGATGCCTGAAATCATGCAAGATAAAGCAAATGTGCAACAAAAAATTGAAACATCACAACATTTAGAATCATTAGGGGTGCTAGCAGGTGGTATAGCGCACGATTTTAATAATCTTTTGTCGGTTATTCTAGGCAATGTAAGTTTGGCTCATAAACACCTTCATTCCCCAGAACAAATGGCGACTTATCTTTCGCGCATTCAGCAAGCAAGCACAAGTGCAGCAGGGCTTTGCACGCAAATGCTTTCTTATGCGGGCAAAAAAGGCAGTGCCTCATTTAAACCCATCCATTTATCAAAAAGTGTTCAAGGCATGGCACGGTTATTGGAAGTTTCTTTATTTAAAGGCATTTACATCCAATACGATTTGGCAGAAGAGCTGCCAAACCTTGAAGCGGATGTCACACAAATTCAGCAGGTGATTATGAATTTAATCACCAATGCCAATGAAGCCATGAAAGAGAAACAAGGTATGATTGTTGTGCGCACGGGTTTAACCACGGTTAACGAGCAGACAATATCCTTGATTGATGATGTTTGCATAG
>JAJFLD010000043.1 GCA_021772875.1 Ghiorsea sp.
AGATTGATGGAACGCTTGAGGTGTGTGCTTTGGACATCATTCAATTGCATGGTGATGAATCACCAGCTTTTTGTATGCAACAAAAGCGGCGTGTGATCAAAGCATTGGCGATTGCAGAAGATAAAGATTTAAAGCGGGTGGCCGATTATGGCTGCGCTGTATTGCTTGATGCCAAAGCACCTGACGGCGTTTATGGCGGGGTAGGAAAACAATTTGACTGGGCCATGCTTCACGACTTGCAACACGGCTTTCCTTTGTTGCTGGCTGGTGGTATTGATGAGGGTAATATTGCACAAGCATTACAGTTAAGAGACTGGTATGCTGTGGATGTCTCATCAGGCGTTGAGTCTGCTAAGGGCGTGAAAGATAGGGTTAAGATGAAGGCATTGTGTAATATAATGCAGATGCGAAGGTGTAAGGAAAACCGATAAATATGTATGATTTAACCATAAAACATATGCCTGATGAAGGTGGTCACTTTGGTGAATTTGGCGGCCGCTTTGCAGCGGAAACGTTGATGCAGCCTTTAAAAGAAATTGAAGATGCATTTTTTGAAGCGTGGGCCGATCCTAGCTTTCATGAAGAGCGTTTGGATTTATTAAAAAATTATGTGGGTCGTATAACACCACTTTACCATGCAAAACATTTGTCCGCAGAAGTGGGTGGCGCCCAAATTTACTTAAAACGTGAAGACCTTAATCATACAGGTGCACACAAAGTAAACAATACGATTGGCCAAGCTTTGCTGGCGCGCCGCATGGGTAAAAAGAAAGTGATTGCAGAGACTGGCGCTGGGCAACATGGCGTAGCCACGGCAACGGTGGCAGCGATGTTTAATATGACATGCGACATTTATATGGGGCGTGAGGATATTCGTCGTCAGGCACCTAATGTGTTTCGCATGAAATTATTGGGTGCCAATGTTATTCCTGTGGATTCAGGCACGGCAACGCTTAAAGATGCAGTGAATGAAGCTCTACGTGTATGGGTGGCCTCATGTGAGGACACTTATTACATTTTTGGTACAGCAGCAGGGCCTCATCCTTTTCCACTGATGGTGAGGCAATTTCATACAGTGATTGGCCAAGAAGCACGGGCGCAATGCCTTGAGCAAACAGGAAAACTTCCAGATGTTGCCGTGGCATGTGTTGGCGGCGGCTCCAATGCAATAGGATTGTTTGAACCATTGCAGGACGATGATATTCGTTTGGTTGCGGTAGAAGCAGCAGGGCATGGCTTAGAATCAGGTGAACATGCAGCAGCCTTGGCCAAGGGCCGCCCGGGTATTATCCATGGCAGTTTAAGTTATTTGTTGGATGATGAAGAAGGTCAAATTTTAGGTACACATAGTATTTCTGCAGGATTGGATTATCCGGGTGTTGGCCCTGAGCTGGCAGCTATGATGAAGTCTGGCCGCCTGGATATTGATAGCGCAACGGACGCAGATGCTTTGCAAGCATTTCAGGCTTTAACCAAAGCCGAAGGTATTATTCCAGCACTCGAATCTAGCCATGGTTTGGCTGCGGCCATGCGCATTGCCGCAAAGATGGACAAAGAACAGGTTGTGTTGGTTAATTTATCTGGAAGAGGCGATAAAGACTTGGGCACGGTGATGGACTTGCTCGGTTTCCATGATGAGAAAGCATGATGAAGAATTCTTTAGCTCAAGTATTTAAACGCTGCGAACAAGAAAATCGCGCTGCATTGGTTGGTTATTTAACAGCCTGCGACCCAGATATTGAAACATCTGAAGCCTTGATGTTAGCCCTTGCCCAAGAAGTTGATATTTTGGAAATTGGCATGCCATTTTCGGATCCCATGGCAGATGGACCTGTGATTCAAGCTGCAAGTGAGCGGGCTTTGGCTGCTGGGTCTCATATGTCAGATGTTTTTGCAATCGTTAGGAAAGTGCGCTTGGCACACCCAGAGATTGGTATTGTGTTGATGGGTTATGCGAATGTGCCTTACACTATGGGTTTTGCCAACTTTTCAGAAAAAGCAAAGAATGCGGGTGTTGATGGTGTTTTGTTGGTAGACATTCCAGCTGAAGAAAGTGCGATTTGTGCACAGGTATTTAAGCAATATGATTTGAGCCAAATTATGTTGCTTGCACCAACGTCAACACAAGAAAGGATACGCTTAGCAGCAGAAGTGAGTGATGGTTTTATTTATTATGTTTCCTTAGCAGGAATTACGGGTGCCGAAATGGGCGAAGTAAGCCATATTAAAGAGAGGTTGTCTTTAATTCGTCAGTACACTAAACTACCTATATGTGTGGGTTTTGGCGTAAAGACTGAGCAACAAGCGAAATCTGTGGCGTCTTTTGCAGATGGTGTGGTGATAGGTAGCCATTTTGTGAGCCAAATCACATCTAACATTGGCGATAAGCCTGCAATGCTTGCAAGCTTATCTGAGTCGGCTTCAGTCATGTCATTATCTATGGCACGTGACACTTAGGTGACTCAGTTGGGCAAGGAGATTGCATGAAAATACGTGTTTTAGGTTGTTATGGTGGACAACTGTTGGGATTTCACCTGACTTCCTTTTTGGTGAATGAAACTGTATTGCTTGATGCAGGATCGCCTACAGAAGTACTGACTCTCGAAGAACAAAGCCGTATTGAGCATATTTTTTTATCGCATACCCACCTTGACCACATCAAAGACATTGCATTTTTGGCAGACAATCGTTCATTAAAACGTTGGGCAGGCACCATAGAAGCAAGTGCGATTACGATTCATAGCCTACAAGAGAATTTAGATCGATTATTGGAACATTTTCTCAATAATATAGTTTGGCCAGATTTCACAAAAATACCGACCAAAAAAGACGCTATTTTAAAGCTAAAAAGTTTTAACTCTGAACAAACCATAAATATTGAGGGTTTAAAAATTACACCGATTGAAGTGGAGCATCCTGTACCATGTACAGGGTTTTTATTGGATCAAGATGGTGCGCAGGTGATTTTCACTGCCGATACAGGACATACCGAACGTATTTGGGAAATTGCGAATGAACAGCCCAATTTAAAAGCCGTGATTATCGACTGCTCATTCCCTAATAATTGTGAAGCCTTAGCCGAAATGAGCGGGCATCTAACACCGCAAGGCATGCGCAAAGAGTTGAGTAAACTCAATAAATTGGGTGAGATTTCAGTTTATCTTTACCATATGAAACCAGAAGTTTTAACTGAGATGGCATCAGAAGTTGAAGCTGAAAATATTCCCCATTTGCGTATGTTAACGCAGGTGGATGAGCTTATAATAGAAGCATGATAGTTTTGAGGAAGGGTATGAAGTTATGAGTTGGCTAACGCGTTTAATTGAGCGACCTACCAGTATTTTAAATATAGATAAGAAAGATGATAACTCACCTGATGGTTTATGGATTAAGTGCCCAGGTTGTGCCAATACACTGTATAATAAAGAATTGATGCGTTCAGAGATGGTTTGCCCACGATGCAACCAACATTTGCGAATTTCAACTGCAGAGCGGGCTGCCTTTTTATTTGATGAAGATACTTATGATGAATTTGATACCCAGCTAACATCAAAAGATTCATTGCAATTCAAAGATCAAAAACGATACACAGACCGCCTTAAAGCTGCGAATAAAAAAGCAGGAAAGAATGATGCGGCTCGCAACTATTTGGGCGATATCAAAGGTCTTACTGTCTCAGTAACGATGTTTGAGTTTGCCTATATGGGTGGCAGCATGGGTTCGGTAGTGGGTGAGAAGATTGTTTTGGGTATGGAGCGCGCTATTGAACGCCGTTGCCCCTACCTTTTAATCACAGCATCTGGTGGGGCACGTATGCAAGAAGGCATCTTGTCTTTGATGCAAATGGCAAAAACATCTTCTGTTGTAAACAGACTTAATGAAGCAAAAATTCCATTTGTTTGTTTGTTGGCTGATCCAACGATGGGTGGTGTATCGGCATCTGTGGCATGGTTGGGGGATGTCATCATTGCAGAACCAGGTGCACTGATTGGTTTTGCTGGCCCAAGGGTTATCAAAGAAACTGTTGCAGAAGAGCTGCCTGAAGGGTTTCAGCGGGCTGAATTTTTGTTGGAACATGGCTTGATTGATGATGTTATAGATCGCCGTAAACAAAGAGATTATTTAAAAACTCTATTTGAACATTTGATGTCACGTTCTTATCGTCAGCCCAATTAGACCAAATTAGATTTTAATAATCTACCAGTCTAGGGCGTTGTGAAAGTACAAACTAAACCCAGCGATGTTGAGCAATGGTTGGCGGCACTTGGCTTACCTCAGGCAGACCGCGACTATAAACCAGGCCATCAGCGTGTTTTAGATCTAATTGCTGCCCTTGAAACACAAGGGCACATATTCCATCGACCAAGATTACGGATTCGTGTTGCAGGCACCAATGGTAAAGGTTCAACATCACACTTTTTAGCAGCAGGACTACAAGCTAACGGGCTGAAAGTGGCTTTGTATACTTCGCCACACATTCTGCACTTTCATGAGCGTATGTGCATAGATGGTCGGTGTATTTCGAACCAAACTTTGATGGAGTTGATGGCTGCTGTGATGCCTTTAGCGCTTGAGATTGGCACTTCATATTTTGAGACAGCGACAGTATTAGCGCTATTGTATTTTAGTCAGAATCATGTTGATGTGGAAATACTGGAAGCTGGAGTAGGCGCTAAACTGGATGCTACAACTGCCGTGGTGGCTGATGTGGCTTTATTAACACCAATAGCCTTAGATCATCAAGCATGGTTGGGCGAAACTATCGAAGCTATCACACGCGATAAAGCCCATGTGTTTGATGGTTGTGTTATCCCTATCAGTGCGGCACAAACAAAAGATGTGCTCGATGTATTAAAAACATCAACTGCCGACATCCAATATGCCGAAGCTTTCCAAGCACCCTTGCAGATGTATGGCGAGCATCAACAATGTAATGCAGGTTTGGCATTGGCGGCGATGCGCGCAAT
>JAJFLD010000044.1 GCA_021772875.1 Ghiorsea sp.
AACGGGTAGCCGTTGAACGTGGTGTAACCACGCAAGATGAAGCTGCGATGATGGATTCTGGTGAGATTATGGAATTGATCTTCCGACCAGGTTTTTCCACCTTTGCAGAAGTTGATATGATTGCAGGTCGCGGCATAGGCATGAATGTGGTTCAAGATGCGATTCGTCGTTTAACAGGCACGATTCGTGTGCATACAGAAGTAGGCAAAGGTACCCGTTTTGTTATTTCTGTGCCTGTGAGTGTGGCTGTGCAACAAGCATTGATGTTTACCATTGGTGGTCAACAATATGGTATGCTGACACATATGATTGATCAGGTTTTACCTTACCACGAGCAAAAAATTCAAAGAGGCATAGGTGGCAAGCGTTTCTTGGTTTATGGCTCTGAACAAGTGCCGATTGTGGATTTACGCGGCATGATGAAGCGCCAAGGCAATGCACTCTCCAAAGAACCCTTTGTGATTGTATCTGAACACATTGAAGGGTTTGTGGGTATTGTGGTGGATGATTTGCTGGGTGATGGCGAAACCATGGTGCGCGACCTCGACCCCTATATCAAACGTTATCAGCCGCAAGGCTTGATGGGTAATACGATTATTGAAGATGGTACGGTTGTGATGCTGCTTGAACCTTATGGTATCAAGGAAATGGGGCGTACAGCACCAGATCAACAACTTACGGTCAGCTTGGACGAAGACGAAAAACTGCGCTTCCATATTTTGCTTGTTGATGATTCATTGATTGCCCGTGAAGTTGAGAAAAGTATTTTTGAGAGTTTAGGTTTTGTGGTTGATACAGCTATTGATGGCATGGATGGTTTGGAAAAACTTCAAGCAGGCAGCTACGATATGTTGGTAACAGATCTTGAAATGCCACGTTTGGATGGTTTTGGTTTTGTCCGTCAAATTCGTAATCAACCCAAATATGAAACTTTACCGATTGTGGTCATTTCTACACGAGAGAGTGCCGAAGATCGTATGCGCGCACTGGAAGTGGGCGCGGATTCTTATATGGTGAAACAACACTTAGAGGGCAGTAATATTATCTCAACGGTGAAAGCTTTGGTTGGCCCAGACATGGTGAGATCTCGCGGTGTTGAGCAAGAAATAGACACAGCTGATTAATTTTTTAGTGATGAAACAATTTCGTGTTGTTCCTGATTATCATATGCATACACCACGTTGCAATCATGCAGTGGGTTCAATTTGTGAGTATGCCCAAGCAGCAGTGGATGCTGGTTTGTTAGAAATTGGTATGTCTGATCATTCGCCCATGCCCAATGGTTTTGATAAAGCCTGGCGTATGGATGAATCAGAGCTTGATTCTTTTCTTAAAGAATTGGAGCAAGCACAAGACGAGTTCAAAGATCGTTTAAAGATTAAATCTGCCTTGGAAGTGGATTATTATCCAGGTGCAGAAGAATACATCACTTATTTAAGCCAATATTATGATTGGGATTACCTGATGGGTTCAGTTCATTTTATTGGCGATTGGGGTTTTGATAATCCCGATGCAGTTTCGCGCTTTGAAAGCTGTGATTTAGAACAAACCTATTGCGATTACTTTAAACTGGTTGAGCAATCAGCAAGCTGTGGTTTGTTTGATAGCATTGGCCATCCTGATTTGATTAAGAAGTTTGGCTATCGTGTGTTGGGTAAGTCCGAGCGGGTGGAAGCTGCAGAATACGCCATGCTTGAAGCTGTTAAAGCAGCAGATGTGGCCTTAGAAATAAGTTCGGCGGGTTTGCGTAAGCCCGTGAAAGAAATTTACCCACATCCTCGCATTGTAGCTCAAGCTGCCGCCCTTGATATTCCTTTTGCTTTTGGTTCGGATGCACATTCTCCCGCAGAAGTAGGTCATGCGATGTCGGATTGTTTAGCTTTATTACACCATTATGGTATCACTTCTGTTGCAACATTTAACAAACGCCAGCGCAGCCCAATGTCTTTTGTCAAAGGATAATATGAAAAAAACAGTGCTCATCACAGGTTCATCGGGTGGTTTTGGTTATGAATTTGCGCAAATGCTTGAGCGTGAAGGTTATCATCTTATTTTGCATGGCCGAGATAAAGCGCGGCTTAAACTTACCTTAGGTGTTTTGTTATACCCAGAGCGACATCAATGTGTATTCGCTGATTTATCTTCACGCAAAGAAACGGAAACTTTGATTGATAGCTTAGCCGCTATGGATATTTATGGTTTGGTTAACAATGCTGGTTTTGGTGTCTGGGGTGGCTTTAGCGATAAAGAGGGTGTGGCACAGGCAGATGTTGTGCGTGTGGATTTTCTTGCCCCTGTGATGCTGGCACATGCGATGTTACCTATGCTGAAGAAAAACAAAGGTTTTATGATTAATGTTTCATCACTCGCCGCTGAAACACCTCTACCTTATATGGCAACCTATGCAGCAGTAAAAGCAGGTATGACTTTTTGGAGCGAAGCTATTCGTGCGGAGCTCAAAGGGGTGGTGCGTGTGGTGACATTAGCCCCAGGACCATCACCTACGGGGTTTCGTGATGTTTCAGGTGCGCCTAAAGGCAAAGGTAGTTTGTTTAGCACAACTGCCAGTGAGGTGGTACAAGCATCATTAGACTGTTTAAAAGCTGGTGGTGGTTATTGTATACCAGGATTTAGACACAAAATTTTGTGGTTGATTCAAAAGATAACACCACGGTTTTTATCGCTTTCTATTATGGCAAACTATCTCAAAAAATAATCATTTGTTAAGCAACGAATTCCCCTTCAAATGGCAAATGCGTTTATCCAAACGTGCTTCTCGACCACGTATTACCATCAGCCCTCGTGGTTTGGTGGAGTTGGTTTGGCCACATCGGTTGTCACAGCGTTTGGTTTCTTCCATGTTACAAGAACATCAGCAGTGGGTTTTACGCCAGCTTCGTGGTTTAGAAGGTAGATCAATGGTGGTCTTGCCACCTGAACAGATTCATCTTCAAGCCATAGATCAAACATGGTCGCTTGTTTATCAAGCACAAGCTGAAAAATGCCTGACTTTTGTCGAAGATGATGCTACATTAAATATGATTGGTGATGTGCAAGAAAAAGAAGCAATGCGTAAGTTGTTGTGTGTTTGGGTGAAAGAAAAAGGGGCGCAACATTTAAAACCCTGGCTATTAAAAGAAGCCCAACGCATGGGTTTGGAATATACATCCGTGTCCATACGTTTACAGAAAAAACGATGGGGAAGTTGCTCGGCTAAAAAACGTATCAACTTAAATGCAGGGTTATTGTTTTTACCTGATTTTTTGGTTCATCATGTGTTGATTCATGAATTGAGCCATCTCAAACATTTGAATCATTCCGCTTCCTTTTGGGCAGAGGTGAAGAAGTTTGATCAGGATTATATGACCAATCGGAAATTGCTTCACCACCATGCCCAAAAGGTACCAACGTGGTTGAGCGAGCCTTTTACTGATTAAGCGCTAAACTTGAATTTTATACAAAAAGGTTAAGGATTCAGTGATGAAAAAAGAATCGTTTCGACATTATAATTTGGCCGATGATGTGATTGGACATTTTGATCGTGCTTTAAACAATATCTTCTGCCCACAAGCAAGCTTGCGTGAATATCCCGCTGCAAATATAGTAGAGGATGATGATTTGGATGCAGGGCAGAAAAAGAAAGCTGCGGCTTTGATGCGGGTCAATCATGCAGGGGAGATGGCGGCCCAAGCTTTGTATCATGGTCAATCCTTAACTGCGCGCGATAAATCATTAAAAGATAAGCTGCAAGCTGCATCGGTTGAAGAATCAGATCATTTGAACTGGTGCCGTACAAGGCTTGAAGAATTGGGCGAAAAACCATCCGTTTTGGATCCATTATGGTATATGGGCTCTTTTGCTATTGGCATCACAGCAGGTGTGTTGGGTGATCGTTGGAATTTAGGTTTTTTGGCTGAAACTGAGCATCAAGTGGTCAAACATTTGGATGGGCATTTGAAAAACTTACCTGACAATGATGAACGCAGCAGAGCAGTTGTAGAGCAAATGAAAGTGGATGAATTGGGCCATGCGCATTTGGCTGAATCGTTGGGGGCAGCGAAGCTGCCAAAGCTTGTGCAATCGGGCATGCAACTGACTTCAAAAGTGATGACAGGTTTATCCGAAAAAATTTAATGGCCACGCCGATACAGCAAGATACAAATTTTGATGATTTGGTGGCGCATTTTCAAAAGCGTATTTACGGCAGCCGTAAAGGCAAAATTCGTTTGGCAGTGTTGCAGCGTGATTTGGCTGAGCAAATACCAAAGCTTAAACATGGTGGCCTCGATATCCTCGATATTGGCGGTGGTTTGGGGCAAATGGGTTTGCATTTGGCAAGCTTTGGTAATGCTATCACCATCAATGATATTTCAAGAGAAATGCTTGTTATGGCTGAGTTAGAAGCAAAAAAACAAGGCTTAGCTGATAATATCACTTGGCATCACGGACCATACCAAAGCTTAGAGCATAAACAGTATGATGTGGTGATTTGTCATGCGGTGTTGGAATGGTTGGTAGAGCCAGATATGTTGTTAGAGCGCTTGTCGGCCTTTTGTAAGGCTGATGGTTTCATCTCGTTATTGTTTTATAACGCTGATGCCTTGGTCTTACACAATCTTATTCGTGGTAATTTTAATAAAATTAAAAATAAAGATTTTTCAGGCATGAAAGGTGGTTTAACACCACTCAATCCCGTTTCTCCAGCTTGGGTTGAAGCTAAGCTTAATACGCATGGCTTAGAAGTGTGCTACAAAAGTGGTATTCGTGTGTTCAGTGATTATGTGGGCGTAAAACGCGGCGGTAATGAAAACGACGATGAAGTGCTGGCTATGGAGCTGTTGTTTTCACGACAACAGCCTTATATCAACATTGGACGTTATGTTCATTTCCTATGTCGAAAAGGTGTCTCTACCAAGTTGAATGCAACAGTGTTATAAAAATCATAAAACAAAATTTCATCTCGTTTGAGAGCTTTATGAGGCAGTATTATTCTACGGTCAGCTCGTAAGTTGTAAATTTGCTGCCCAAAAGCTCACTTTCATACACATTTTTAGCTATTTTTCGTAAAAATTTATATTCTGGGCGTGTATAAAGGAAGTGTATGTATATCGTTTGATGACCAAGTTCTTTTGCCCATGCCATCATTTCGCGAAATATATTTCTTCCTAATCCCCAATAACCTTCATCAATAACAACTGCAATTTCATATTTGTCGCCATCGCGTTGAATTCCGCACCAACCAGCAAGCTGTTGATTGATAACGATGGCTCGCACCTTGGAACCCTGTGAGTCATCAACCTCAATTTTACCCGCTATCCATGATTTAGTTATAGCCTCATCAAATTGCTCATGTGCTATTAAATGCTCTCTAATCTTATGTTTATTTAATAGTGGTATGAATGCATTAGCGTTCACTTCGTTGAGTTTGACATAATCTATGGTGTGCATATTTTTTAAGTCCTTGTTTGCCTAACAGGTAATAACATGTGTGTATTTACCATACCTTGATAATATTGTAATGTGAAAAACCTGCTCCTGCTTTTGAGCTGGCTTCCATATCCATGAGTTTAAAGTATTCTCCACATTGCATGCAGTTATGAACTTTTTCGCCCGCTGTTATTGCATTTGCCTTCGTTTGCCAATGAATAATGTCAGCATATTCAGTATCATTTTTTTTCACTAGCTCACGTTTTATAAATCCTTGTTGATGCGCTAGAAAGCTTGAATGAACCAAGTCTGCTGCTTTTATCAATTGTTGGTCGCTTACTCCTGCTGCCTTTACAAATGGAGCCCATTCAACGGCAATAGTCTCTTCAGCATAAGAATTTATGCTTGTTAAGAAGATAACAATCCCTACTAATAAGGGTTTATAATATTTGGACATGAAGTTGCTCCTTCAGACGGTCTTAATTTCTTTGTTAGGGGTGAAGATGCATCAAAGAGGGATGTTATTCTTTGGTATGCCTGTTCAAAATATGTGCCCATTTTATCAAATTATGAGAGAATTTATCACAATTTATTATACTTACAAATTGAGTTTACAAAAAAATAATCAGAGAAACATGATTTTAGAAATAACCTGAGACAAAAGATGTCTCAGGTTCTTGTGATTAATCAAATTTGATGGTTTCTAAATGATGTAAGCCGAATGTTTCTAAAACACCAGCTTGTACAGGTGCGGTTGCATCATTTAATGCATCGGCACCAAAACTTGTGCCGACAACACTACGGGCAGGACGTGTTCCCTTCGGTAAGTTTGTAAGGTTTAGAATTGCTTGGGCTACATCGTGTAGATTGGGCGCTGATTCAGATTCGAACAGGTTCATGAAATGCTCAAACATGGCACCAGGGATTTCGCCAACTTTACCGTAATGGGATACACAATCAGCATCAGCAGGTTGAATAGCACTTGCATACATGTGGGTAGGATAGGCACTCGGTTGTACCAAAGTCACATCAATCCCAAATTGTGAAACTTCATAACGCAGGCTGTCTGTCATGGCTTCCACTGCAAATTTACTTGCACCATATAAGCCGAAAAATGGAAATGTAACGCGGCCAAGAATAGAGCCGATGTTAATAATCAAACCATCTTTCTGTTGACGGAAAATAGGTAATACAGCGCGTGTGACCCGATGGACGCCCAGTACATTTACATCAAATAAAGCAGCTGTTTGTTCATTGGTAAATGCTTCTGTGACACCTGCTGAAGCAATGCCTGCATTGTTCACTAAGATATCAATACCTCCGGCAGTATTTAAAATATCCTGTATGGCTCTATCCACAGATTCTTGGCTTGTTACATCAAGTGCAACAACTTGAATATTTTTCGCTTTTAATGACTCCGCGTGTGTACGGTTTTTCCCTTGTGGGTCACGCATTGAGGCAATGACGTTATATCCCGCTTGCGCAAGTGTTTCTGCTGTATCACGGCCAAACCCTGTGCTGGAACCGGTAATTAGAACTATTTTCGACATGATTTTCTCCATATGATTTATATTGAATAAATACCCGCAGATAGTAACTGTTGATAATATTTTTTGAAGGTTATCCATTGATATGGTAACCTGTCAATAATTACTTAAGAGGTTACTTTGCGGAGTGTGTAAAAGACTCAAATTTGTGATCCAAGGGTAAAATGATTTTCTAATGTTCTTTATTCCCTTATTTGAGGGTAAATGAAAAACAACCTGCTATATGTATGATTATCAGTTACGATGTGCCTGATAAATTGTTTATCCTTTGAAAAGGAGGAGATGTTGTTATGAATCAGACGGCTGGTATATCACCATTTTTCATTGCCGATAATCGTGCGTTGGATTTATTGAATAGCATTGCTAAGCCTGGCAGCACAGAAATTGATTGGATCAACAATGCCCAAGGTTTACTCGACTGGCTTGAGCAAGCAGGGTTGTTAAGCTCAGATAAAATGAAACAATGCCGTACTTCAGCAGGGCTTGTTGCATGCGAAGCGATAGCTATTGAAGTGCGGCATTTGCGAGAATGGTTTCGAGAATTTGTTGCGGCACATGCAGGTAAAAGATTGGATGCATCCGCGCTAAAACAACTTACACCGCTCAATGAAATATTAGCCAAAGGAAATATTTACGAACAAATTGAGTATTGCGATATCGCAGCTGATAAGAAAGAGGAGTTTTATTGGAAACGACACCATCATGCAGAAGGCGTGGATGATATTCTCATTGTTATTGCAGAAGCTATGGGTGATTTGATTTGCAAACTTGATTTTTCTCTTGTTAAAAAATGTGAAGGGCCAACTTGCACACTATGGTTTTATGATGTTAGCAAAAATCACTCTCGCCGCTGGTGTACAATGACAATATGTGGCAACCGTGCAAAGGCGGCATTACACAGAGCAAAGAAAAAGTCTTTAAAGAATTTTTCCCTGACATGATGTGGAGTTAACTGTTGTTAGAAGGGGAGTTAGATGTCGCAGGAAAAATTGCTTGTGCTGGTATGTTTCATTGGCACTTCAATTAATCACACGCAATCAAACACCACCACTGGCAGCCTGCTTTATTTTTGCATATGGTTTTCCAAGGAATAAAATTAAGCCTATACTTTTTATGGATTAATATTAAGGATTGGCAATGGCTCAGCTGTAAAAAAGCCAATATCAAGATGAAAGAGCTTCGCAGTGGCTTGCTCTGTTTAGTATTGGTTTTCTATGTTATTAAATTTACTCGGGATAAAAAATGTATTTAATGAGAATGATACCTTTATTTATGGTTGCCGCTGCGGCAGTCTTGATACAAAATAATATGGCCTTTGCACAAGGCGTTGAAGGTTTGAAGCG
>JAJFLD010000045.1 GCA_021772875.1 Ghiorsea sp.
GATGGCAGTAGCAGAAGCATAAGCTTCTACACAACCTTTGCCACCGCAGCCACAAACACGTGCGTCATGGCCATGAGTTACACGAAGATGACCAAACTCCATGGCCATGCCACCTTCGCCAGTGTAGGCAGTGTTGTTTAAGATCAAACCACCACCTATGCCTGTGCCAAGGGTGAGATGAAGAAGGTTTTTTTTACCCTTGCCTGCGCCAAATTGGGCTTCGCCGATAGCTGCGCATAAGGCATCATTTTGGGCAGCAACGGGCAGATCTAAGATGTTGGATAATCTTGTGGCGAGCTCAAAATTACAGAGTTGAGGGATGTTAGGAGAGCTTGCTAGCACGCCTGAATGACCAATAAAAAAACCGGGGAAACCCAAACCAAGCCCAGCAACCTGATTGTCTAATAAAGGTTGAGCAGCCTTTGCCAAGGTGTTGAGAATATAAGTTTCAGCCTCTTGATGGGATAATCCTTTAAGATTGCTAAAGTCAGTTTGCAAACGTGTTTCATCAACGATGGCACCATCATCTTGTACACGCGCTATACGAAGATTTGTGCCACCAATATCGGCAGCAAGCACATCACTCATGTTGACACGCCTTGCTGTATGTTTTTAAGCATCGAGCAAACGTTGATACAAGGCAACATAAGCTTGCGCTGAAACTTGCCAAGAAGAATCACGTTTGATACCACGTGTTCGTATACGAGACCAAGTGTTGGCATCTTGATACACAGCAATGGCTTGTTCAACAGCAATATCAAAAGCTTGGGCACTGGCTTGGGTGAAATGAAAACCGGTGCTATGGGATGGATCTTGGTTGTAATCGATAACTGTGTCTTTGAGGCCACCTGTGGCGCGCACTACAGGCACATTGCCATAACGCATCGCCATGAGTTGACTAAGGCCGCATGGTTCAAAGCGGGATGGCATTAAGAAGATATCACCTGCGGCGTAAATTTGTCTTGCCATGGCTTCACTAAAACCACAATAAAAATACATTTGTTGTGGGAATTCCGCCGCCAGTTCAGTTAAAACTTGCTCGTCATACGTATCACCTGAGCCGAGTACGGCAAGTTGATAACCACGGCTTAACCAAAGCCGAGCATTGGCTAAAAATAAATCGATACCTTTTTGATCGGCCAAACGTGAAATCAATGTCAGCAGTGGAACCTTTGCATCTATGTTGAGCCCTGTAAGTTTTTGTAGCGCTTTTTTACATTGTTTTTTACCCGCTATTTTGCCCAAACCATAAGGTGCTGCAAGCGCTGTATCGGTGAGGGGGTTCCAGTTTTCAATATCTAAGCCATTCACTATGCCTGTTATTCTATCGGCATGGTTGTGTATAAAACCATCAAGCTCACAGCCATATTCAGGAGTCATGATTTCTTCGGCATAGGTTGGGCTAACTGTAGTAATCGCATCCGCAGATTCGATGCCACCTTTCATACAGTTGATTTGATGATGAAACTCATAACCCTCTGGATGGTAATAGTGGCTAGGTAAACCAAGGCGATGTACGCCGTCGGATGGAAATACGCCTTGGTATGCGAGGTTGTGAATAGTGAAGACCGTTTTCGCATGGGCAATCAACGGATGATGTTGGTATTGTGTTTTGAGTAAGACGGGGATTAAACCTGTTTGCCAATCATGACAATGTAAGATGTCTACGGCTTCAGCCAATTGTGCAGCAGCTTCGAGAGCGACACGGTCAAACAAGACAAAACGCAGAAGGTTATCTTCATAGGCGCCACCAGCAGGGCCGTACAGTCCTTCGCGGTTATACAAATGATCTTGTTCAACAAGCAAAAAACGGAGTTTGCCTACTTTGGCTTCATGTAAGGGACAATGGTACTGCTCACCATCAGCCCACATTTCAATGGCTTGCGGCAAAGCCGTTGTTTTGATGTGATTGGCAGCGATATGTTGGCGATAAAAAGGCATGATTACCGTTACTTTGTGCCCTAAAGCTTGCAGGGCATGCGGCAGGGAGCCGACAACATCAGCGAGGCCTCCTGTTTTTGCCAGAGGTGCCGCTTCAGATGCGATAAATACAATATTGAGCTGGGTCATCGTGCCTCCAAAAGAATAAACGCAAGTCTAACAGAATCCATTTCAATGGTTAAACCTTACCGCGTTGAGCATGATAGCTAGAGATAAACCTGCATCAACATCCAGTGATATGAAAGTTTGTCTTTTGTTCATATTTCAAGCTATGATACAGTCAGTTGATGAAGAAACAAAGTGACATTTAAAGCTTGATGTATTGTCCATATGGAGAGGGAAATCATGTCTCAGTTAACACAAACGACAAGTTGGCAAGCTTTGAAGGCGCATGCAGAAGACGTGAAGAAGCTTCATATGCGCGACTTGTTTGCAGAAGATCCAGAGCGCTTTAATCGATATTCGCTAAAATTGAATGATATTTTAGTTGATTACTCTAAAAATTTAATGACGGCAGAAACAAAAACTAAGCTGCTTGATCTGGCTCGGGAACGCGATGTGCCAGCTTGCATTGAACGTCTTTTTAAAGGCGAAAAGCTCAACAATACTGAGCATAGATTGGTTTTACACACAGCCTTACGCAATCGCTCAAATCGACCCATCAATGTCGATGGGCGAGATGTGATGCCTGATATTAATCATGTGCTTAAACGCATGCGTAAACTTGTGGATTCGGTGCGTTCAGGGCAATGGAAAGGCAGCACGGGTAAAGCAATTACAGATATCGTGAATATCGGCATTGGTGGCTCAGATTTGGGCCCAGTGATGATGACTGAAGCGCTGCAACCCTATGGCCGCGAGGGTGGGCTGCGTGTGCATTTTGTTTCCAATGTTGATGGCACACATGTGGTTGAAACATTGCGCCATCTTCACCGTGAAACAACCTTGTTTGTGATTGCATCTAAAACATTTACCACCCAAGAAACCATGACCAATGCACGCACTGCACGCGATTGGTTTCTTACCCGTGGTGGCACTTTGCAAGCTGTTGCCAAACATTTCATTGCCGTTTCGGCGAATGGACAAGGCGTTGAGAACTTCGGCATTGATACCAACAATATGTTTGAGTTTTGGGATTGGGTAGGTGGCCGTTATTCTTTATGGAGTGCGGTTGGTTTATCCACGGCTTTGTATATTGGTATGGATAATTTTGAGGCTCTGCTGGAAGGCGCATTTGAAATGGATGAACATTTTAGAACAGCGCCATTGGAAGATAATATTCCAGTGATGTTGGCCATGCTTGGTGTGTGGTATAACAACTTCTTTGATGCAGATTCGCATGCCTTGCTGCCTTATGATCAATATATGCACCGTTTTTCAGCTTATGTGCAGCAGCTTGATATGGAAAGTAATGGTAAGCAGGTAACCACGGCTGGTGAAAAAGTAGACTATTCTACAGGCCCAATCATTTGGGGTGAGCCAGGTACGAATGGTCAACATGCATTTTACCAATTGATACATCAAGGTACCAAGCTTGTACCTTGTGATTTTATTGCTCCCATTGAAACCAAAAACCCAGTGGGCCGACATCACCCTATATTATTAACTAATTTCTTTGCCCAAACAGAAGCTTTGATGTTGGGGAAAACAGAGGCAGAAGTGCGTGCCGAATTGGCAAATGAGTCTAAGGAAGAAGTAGAAGCGATGCTGCCACATCTGGTTTTTGAGGGTAATCGACCAACCAACTCGATTTTGTTTCAAATGCTTACGCCAAAAACCTTGGGCAGTTTGATTGCGATGTATGAACATAAAGTGTTTGTGCAAAGTGAAATCTGGGGGCTGAACGCTTATGATCAATGGGGTGTTGAGCTTGGCAAAGTGTTAGCGAAGAAAATTTTGACCGAGCTTGATGACTACGATATTGTCAGAAGCCACGACTCTTCAACCAATGGTTTGCTGAATTACTACAAACAAAACCGCAAGGAATAAGTCTAATGTTTGGCTGAAGTCGTTGTTGTTATCTGCGGTGCATTACCGCGAATATTTTTTATTTAAAACCAGAGCTTTTTGCCAACATATGGCATCAAGACTAGGTAATGCTTGTAAGCGCCATGACCAATTACCATTTAAAGTTCCTGGGGTGTTAAATTTGGCTTCACTCCCAAGTTCGAGTAAATCTTGCATGGGGATGACGGCAAGTTGAGCGGGTGAGGCAAGCGCACATGCAATCAAAGCCCATGGCATGTCTTCGGCATTAGCACCAAGTATGGTTAATGCATGTTGTTGCGTGTTGGAGTCGGCATTAGAAAACCAACCCATGGTTGTGTCATTGTCATGCGTGCCAGTATAAACCACACTGTTTTCTTCGTGGTTGGCAGGTAGATAAGGATTATCGTTACCACCACCAAAGGCGAAATGCAGAATCTTCATGCCGGGCAAGGCAAAAGATTGGCGTAAGACAGTAACTTCACGGGTAATATTGCCCAAATCTTCTGCAATCATGGGTAAGCTACCTAAATGATCTTTGAGAGCTTGAAGCACTAATTTACCCGGTGCTTGTCGCCATGTGCCAAGCACACCATCTTCACTATTCCCAGGAATGACCCAAAAATCTTCCAAAGCGCGAAAGTGATCAAGGCGCAACATATGCATCCATTCCAGCTGACGTTGTACACGATTGATCCACCAAGCAAAGCCATCTTTTTGCATGGTTTGCCAGTGGTATAAAGGGTTGCCCCAACGTTGCCCAGATTCAGAAAAATAATCAGGAGGCACGCCAGCCACTTCTTCGCAAAGGCCAATCGTATTGATCGTGAAAAACTGGGGGTTTGCCCAAACATCAGCAGAATCGTGGGCGACATAAATAGGCAAATCACCAAACATCAATACATCTTTACTTTCCGCATAAGTTTTGAGTGCTTGCCATTGCTGGGCAAAAAGAAATTGTTCAAAAATGACCTGACGAATAAGTGGCTGATGCTCTTCTCTGGCTTTTGTCAAAGCTTCAGGGACTCTATCACGTAAAGCTTCAGACCACTGCCACCATGCGTGGTTATGGGTGACTGTTTTGAGCGTAGAAAAGAGAGCAAAGTCATCCAACCAATAGGCGTGTTGGTGTTGGAAGCTTTCAAGTGCGTATTTTAATGCAGAATCATTTTCAACAGTAGCCCAAAATCTATCCCCCGCCTGATTGCGACAAATGCGATGTTGCTCAGCAGAGCATTCACCGCTTAAGGCAGATTCATCCAGCCAACCCTGTTGCACACATCCACGCAAATCAATGAGCTCAGGGTTGCCAGCAAAGGTTGATAAAGATTCGTAGGGAGAGCCATGGCTATGGGTGGGGCCAAGGGGTAGAAATTGCCAAACTGTAAAACCGCCAACAAGCATAGTGTCGATGAAATCAAACGCCTCTTTACCAAGCACGCCTTTATGAAAAGGCCCGGGTAGAGAGGTGATGTGCAATAACACTGCTGATCTTCGGTGGTCAATCCATGATGTCATGTTGTATCCCATATTGTTTGTGCGTAAAAATTTTTTGTAAATCTACATTGCAGCTTGATAACCTACATCAGTTGTAAGACACAGGTATGTGCATTCAAAAATACCTTTAACTGTCTGCCCCACCACGGCGCATCGTGCCACCACCTTCAGCATCACCACCGCCAGTGGAGAGGCTTTCATCTAGCGAGGTGGGCACAGTACAACCCAAAAGCTGATATAATTTTTTAAGATGTTGGCGATAGAGTCTATCAAAATCACGCACAGCTGCACCCGGATTGTAATCGCCAAACCACCAGCACCAGTCTGAACCTTCACAAATGCGGAGCTGCTCGATGGCATCTTTTTTTGCTTCGGAGCTCAGTGTTGCATACTTCTCATCAAAGGCTTTTTTTGCTTGAATCAATAGCTCCCAAGCGCGTGTTTTGGCGTGATCACCAATCCAAGTTGAGAGATTGCCGTAAACCCATGAACCAGGCACAATTTTTTCGAGTTTTTCAGTTGCCGGATGTGCTTGTAGATATTGACTAAATGTAGTGAGTTCATATTCATCATGTTCTGCAACGGCCTGATACAATTTGGTGAGAAAAGGCAAACCATTTTGATCGTAATGTTCCCAAGCATTTTCACCATCCATGATGATGGCAACAATGGGTGCTTTGGTGCCTTGGGTGCTGTGACGAATGTTGGCCAACTCATGCATGAAATTGTTTACGGCATCATCCGTTCCCCATTTGCTGTACTCAAAACCCAGTAAATCAGAAAGCCTGTCATCACGGAAGAAACATGTGATGGCTTCTTCTCCTTCACCAACAACCCAAGGGTGATAAAGATCGCGGTTGCTTTGTTGTTCTCGGATATTATATTTGAGGGAATGATGCAATACGGCTTCACCCGTGGCGCACCAGTTGAAGCCAGATTTCCCCAGCAATGCTAAGGTGCCATTACATACAGCACCCTCCGCTGGCCAGCAGCCTTTGGCATCTTCGTTAAACAATGCTTTATGGTGGGTTTGGCCTAAGTGGATGTGATCAAGTGCTCGCTCACGGCCACCAGGATAGGGCTCGTCTGGAATCAGAGCCTCTGGCACAGTTTCACGGGCGGCATGGAAATCAAGCATCAAAGGAATAATCGGATGGGCGTAAGGCGTGGTGGTAAGCTCTAACTTGCCCGCCTTGACCAATTTGCGGTGCATTTCAGGGATGTTTTCTAATAATGATGCAATTAATTCAAGTAAGTCGAGGCGGTCTTGAAAAGAAAAATCACGTGCTTTTTCAATCAAACGCCGAGCTACAAAATGATGTCGACGCACAGTCTCACCCAGCCATGCCAAGTGATACCAAGTCACCAAATCCGTAAAATAATTGTTGCCTAGATATGCTTCAGCATCGGTTTTTTTTGTATGTTTAGCCAAATTAAACAAACGTGAAAAAGCGGGGTAACGGTGCAAGTTGCGCTCATGATTAAGTCGAAAACATGATGCTAATAAAAAAGTGCGGTTTTTGGTGTTGTAGGCCCCTGATTTGTGCGCAAGTGCGGCGAGAAGTGGATCATTGATGGCGGTGGTTGAACCATCAAGAAAATCGCGTAAATGTGTTGCATAGTCTTGAATTTGCACAGTGAGCGAAGGTACATAATTGATGACAGCTTTGGCACGTGGCAATTGGGCTAAGATTTCCGCCATGTCTGTATAGTCTTTCATAGCGTGTAAATAGACCCAAGGTAACTGATAACAACCTGTGTCAGCTTCACGGTAGAAGGGTTGATGCATATGCCAATAAAAAACGACGGAAAGAGGTTGGCTCAAGGGATATTCTCCAGTTAACTTTTCTTCAAACATAAGCTTATTTCAGGGTTTACAGGTATCCGCACAGCTTTGACCTAAGCGGATACCTGCCCACAGTATTACGATGCTTTTATGAGCGAGACATTAAAGCTCGTGTAAATCTTGGCCAAACATTTTGGGTGTAACCAATACAATACCTTTTTCAGAAACATGAAAGCGTTTTGCATCTTCTTCTAAATCTTCCCCAATGACAGTGCCTTCGGGCACAATCGTACCTTTATCGATAACACAACGTTTGAGTCTGCAATGTTGATTGATAACCACATCACTTAACACGACAGAATCTTCTACTACTGAGTAAGAATGTACGCGAACATCAGAAAAAAGTATGGAATGGCGAACAGTGGCTCCAGTAATCAAACAGCCACCTGAGACCAATGAATCAAGAGCTGTGCCGCGACGTTTGTCGTTATCAAATGCAAACTTGGCTGGAGGAAGTTGGTCTTGGTATGTCCAAATAGGCCAATGTTTGTCGTAGAGGTTTAGGTCGGGTTCAATTTCTGCAAGGTTGATGTTGGCCTCCCAATAGGAATCTATTGTACCAACATCTTTCCAATAACCTGGAGCTCCTGTGTTACCTTCTAAGAAAGGGAAAGCAAAGGCATCAGCATTTTGAATGGCATGGGGAATAACATCATGACCAAAATCATGGGTGGAATCGGCATCAACG
>JAJFLD010000046.1 GCA_021772875.1 Ghiorsea sp.
ATGTACACGTGCAATTGCAGTGGGTGAAGACCCGCGCGCTGGGCGTTGGTGGTGGGAACAAGAAGATGCAGTGGCTGAGTGTGGCTTGCATGCCAGTCCCATCGCGGCTTTCAAAGTGAAAGGAGATTAAAATGGCTGATAAAAAAGATTTAACCATTGTGTGTTTCAGTGGTGATTTTGATAAGGTTGTTGCAGCTTTTACCATGGCAACGGGGGCTGCTGCAACGAATCGGAAAGTCACCATGTTTTTCACCTTTTGGGGGTTGAATGTGCTTAAGAAAAAACAAGGTAGGGCTTGGCTTGGGCAAGGTTTGATGGCAAAAACATTTAATTTTTTGATGGGCGGGCGTAAAACACTGCCGCTTTCGCGCTTAAATTTTGGTGGTGTAAGTGCAGGTTTGATGACGGGCATGATGAAAAAGCACAATGTGGCGACGCTTCCTGAGTTGATTGAAGCAGCAAATGCGTTAGGCATTCGGTTATTGGCTTGTGAAATGGCACTGCATATTCTTGAGTTAGGGCGCGAAGATTTGGTGGATGAAGTTGAAGATATTGTTGGTGTTGCGACTTTCCTGAATGAATCAGAAAATGGGCATATTATTTTTGTTTGAAGTCAATCAAACACAACAAATGCAAGCGATAAGGAATAAATCATGATTAATTTTTTGGATATTACGAAAGAAACATGCCCAATGACTTTTGTGAAAGTGAAGTTACAATTGGCAACAATGGAAGAAGGGCAAGAATTGGAAGTGATTCTGAATGAAGGTGAGCCATTAAAAAATGTGCCAGCTTCATGTGAAGAGCAGGGTTATAAAGTGTTATCCATTGAAGCATGCGGTGATAATAAACATCGCGTTTTGATTCAAAAATAAACACGGCTATTGAGGATTATACAATGAGTAAGCATAAACTGACACAATTAAAGGCATTAGAAGCTGAATCGATTCACATTATCCGTGAAGTGGTGGCGGAATTTCGCAATCCAGTGATGTTGTATTCGGTGGGTAAAGATTCAAGTGTGCTGGTACATTTGGCGCGTAAAGCTTTTTATCCAGCACCACTGCCCTTCCCTTTGTTGCATGTGGATACAGGGTTTAAATTTAAGGAAATGTATGATTTCCGTGATGCCTTTTGTGAAGAGATTGGTGCGGATTTGATTGTGCGTCGCAATGAAGATGCTATCGGCAAAGGGATGAACCCAAAAGAATTTGGTGTGGCACGCTGTTGTGGAGCATTAAAAACATCAGGTTTGTTGGATGCCTTGGAAGAAGGTGGTTATGATGCTGCTTTTGGTGGTGCGCGCCGTGATGAAGAAAAATCGCGTGCCAAAGAGCGTGTGTTTTCAATGCGTGATGAGTTTGGTCAGTGGGATCCTAAGAGTCAGCGTCCTGAGCTTTGGAGCATCTATAATGGCCGTATTCATGATGGTGAATCGGTGCGTGTGTTCCCGATTTCAAACTGGACGGAAATGGATATCTGGTCTTATATCCGTGATGAAAAGATTCCTATTGTGCCTTTATATTTTGCCAAAGAACGCCCTATGATTGAGCGTGGTGCAATGTTGATTCCTTATTACGAAGAAAATAAAGATCAATATCTTGAAGGCGAAGAACCAACCATGGTGATGTCACGTTTCCGTACGCTTGGTTGCAGCCCTTGTACTGGTGCTGTACGTTCAGATGCTACAAACATGGATGAAATTGTGATTGAAGCAGCAGCTTCGCGTCGTTCTGAGCGCGAAACACGCATTATTGATCACGGCTCCAATTCGATGGAAGATAAAAAGAAAGAAGGGTATTTCTAGAGACTATGATGACTAAATATAATTTTGAATTAACCAAAGAAATCGAACTCTTACGTTTGGTCACAGTCGGCAGTGTAGATGATGGTAAATCCACGCTGATTGGCCGTTTGCTTATTGATACCAAAGGGGCATTTGAAGATCAATTGATGGCCGTGCGTAAAAAGAAAGGCACAACACAAATATCTTCAGCAGCTGAAATTGATTTAGCGATGTTAACTGATGGTTTATCTGCTGAGCGTGAGCAAGGCATTACGATTGACGTAGCTTATCGTTATTTCGCTACACCAAAACGCAAATTTATTATGGCCGATTGCCCAGGTCATGAGCAATACACACGTAATATGGTGACAGGTTCATCCACTGCCAATGCCGCTATTATTTTAATTGATGCGCGTCATGGTGTGTTGGCGCAAACCAAACGACACACCCATATCCTGGGGTTGTTGGGTATTCCTCATTTGATTGTTGCGGTCAATAAAATGGACTTGGTTGATTATGATCAAGGAAAATTTGAAGCCATTCGTGAAGAGATGCAGGCTTATTGTGCCAAACAAGGCATCAAAGATTTGATTTGTACACCAATGTCAGCATTGACGGGTGATATGGTTACTATTCGTGGTGATAAGATGGCTTGGTATGAGGGAAATACATTATTAGAAACGCTGGAATCATTGTCTGTGCTTGATGATATTGATGAAAAACCATTTCGTATGGCTGTGCAATTGGTGAACCGTCCACAAACCGCAGATCTTCCTGATTACCGTGGTTTTATGGGTACAATTGCTTCAGGCACAGTTAAAGTTGGTGATGCCATCTCTGTGGTGCCCAGCGGTTTAAGCTCAACGGTCAAAGAAATCGTAACTTTTGATGGTAATCTAGAAGAGGCCTTTGCACCACAAAGTATCACGCTTACGCTTAATGATAATATTGATATTTCACGTGGCGATATGCTTGTGCATACGGGTGAATCAACTTCGGGCGAGAAGCTGCTCTCAGCAAATGTATGCTGGATTGGTGATGAGCCATTGGAGAAGCGTAAAAAATATATTATCAAACACACGACACGCCAGGTTAAAGCTGTGGTGGATGAAGTGAATTTTAAACGTGATATCCACAGTCTTGAAAAAGAAGCAGCATCTGAATTGGCGATGAATGAAATTGGACAAGTGACCTTTAAACTACAGCAACCTCTAAATTGCGATGCGTATACGGAAAACCGAGGCACGGGTAGTTTTATTGTGATAGATAGCTTCACCAACAATACAGTTGGTGCAGGTATGGTGATCTAAAACAGGGATGTTTTGTTTGTAGCATTGCCATAGCAACATATTGAAATAAGAGAGGTGGTCAGAAGCTTGAAGTTTCTGACCATAGCTTTTTTAGGGAATGATAACTTCAAAAGCAAAATGTGATCGCTCTTCACCGATATGAATGGTGTTGCTACCAGATGAAAGCTTAGCTTGGCGCTGAGCATTTCCACCAATTTTAGTGCCATTGACCCAAGTGCCTAAACGCGAACCTAAATCAATCACATAAAAAGCATCCCCCTTTTTTTCAAGACAGCAATGTTGGCGTGAGATGAGGTAGGGTGCGATGTCATGGATGTTAACATGGTTGCGTACTTTATTGTTTGAAAACCAAGATGTTTTACTTTGTTTTTTTGACCAGCGCCCAATCTGATAAGGGAATTCATCAACGACAATGGAATGCATATCATAAATTGCATGCCTAGCTGGCTCAGTGAGGCCTTTAAGTAAGGTATGGTTGCTGGCAGGTTTCTGGTTTTCTTTGGTTAAGTTAGACAGCTGCTCTTCTAAACTTGCCATTTGTTTGTTAAGCCCTCGAACTCTATAAAACATGCTACTCACTACGGTTTGCATAGTTTTCACATTTTGTTGCAAAGCTTCGAAAAAATTATTCTTATTCAGTACCTGTACTTGTACTTCACCCATTGCCGTAACTGTTGCAGAGCAGGGTGATGCATCTATCAAACTCATTTCGCCAAAAAAATCACCTTCTCCCAATTCTGCCAGTAAGGTTTCTTGGTTTGTCCCCGCGCGACGGCTTACAGCCACTCGCCCATGGATAAGGATAAATGCTTCCTTACTTTGTTGGCCTTCTTGTAAGAGCACAGTGCCATCAACTACTGTTCGTATAATTATTGCATCTTCAACCATTCTACTTCCCCTCCCATCAGAGCACATACATCTTTGTATATTTACAATTACTTTATACTTATGCTTAGCTATGGTAAAACATTCATTCATTTTATAGATGGAAATGATATGATTGTCCACATTCAAATGATAAACGTAGTAGCACAGCAAGAAAAGGGGATTAAATATGTTTGGTTTAGGGACAACAGAGCTGATTTTAATTTTGGTAATCGTGATGGTGTTGTTTGGTGCTAAAAAATTACCTGCTTTGGGTGAGGGTTTGGCTAAGGGCATTAGAAGTTTTCGTACCAATATAGCTATGGATGACAAAGAGACTAAAGATGAAAAGACTTCAAAAATTGAAGAAGAAGATAAAAAATCATCTTGAAACATAACATCAAAAGCGCATGGAGATTGATTGATGCCTGATATAGGAATGGTTGAACTCATCCTTATTGGTTTGGTCGGATTTTTGGTCTTAGGACCAGAACGATTGCCTGTTTTTCTTGGGCAAATTGGCAAATTTATGCGACAAGGGCGAGCTTGGATGACAAGCTTGAAAATGCAGCTTGATCAAGAGAGACAACATATTTCGCAACCCGTGCAAGAAATCAAAGAAGAAGTTGAAACATCTATAAAAGATGTTGTGAATGATGTGACAGGCGAGAAGAAGTGACAGCACAAAACCTAGATACAACACCATTAATAACACATTTGATGGAGCTAAAGAAGCGCTTAACCATCGCTATTCTTGCTTATGTTTTAGGTGTATTGGTGTTGATGAACTTCTCAGAAGTTGTTTTTGCCTTTGTTTCATTGCCTATTCGCGAAGCTCTGCCACCGGGCACGCCACTGGTTTTCTTGAATGCACCAGATGTGTTTTTCACCTACTTAAAAATCGCTTTGATTCTTAGTCTTTTTGCCACTTCCCCCATCACGTTTTATCAGCTTTGGGCTTTTGTAGCACCAGGGCTTTATAAAAATGAAAGGCGAGCCTTTTTTGGTTATTTTATTTCGAGTTTAATGCTGATGATAATGGGTGCTGCTTTTGCTTTTTATGTCGTCTTTCCATTGGTGTTTAAATTCTTCCTTGGCTTTTCTACTGATTTGATTCAAGCCATGCCTGCCATCAAAGAGTATTTAACCTTGGTGCTCAAACTTTTGTTTGCTTTTGGTATTTGTTTTCAAATCCCTATCGTGATTATGTTGCTCGTGCGCTTGGATTTGGTGGATACACCAGCACTCAAAGCCAAAAGGCGTTATGTGATTGTGTGGGCATTTATTTTTGCCGCGATTTTAACGCCACCAGATATTATTTCTCAAACGCTACTGGCGATTCCCATGTTGCTCTTGTATGAGGTGGGTATCATGTTGTCAAATGTAGCGGCCAAGAAGGCAAAAGCTGCAACAGAAGAGGAAAATGTATGATTATTCGTTTTGTGATTGCCATTGTTGTGGTTGTTATTGCACTTAAACTTTACCAAAGAGTTTTTAAACAAAAAGCATGTGATACTTGCCACCAGCGTATTGCCAAAGAAGCTGAGGTTTGCCACCATTGTAATACGATTCAATCGGTGAGTAAGTAGCCCAATGTTGACCAAGAGTTTGTTCAGTGGTTCAATCGGCTCATGAATACGGTGCCACAAGAACAAGACATACAACAAAGTCTGGATATTTTGCTGGAACACTTGGCAACCATACGCCGCAATCATGAGCAAATTCTAGCTGAGAATAAACGGCTGCGTGAAGTGGCAAGGTTGGCAGAAGGTGAGTTGCGGAAACGTCGTGAACAAATTGAAAAACTACAGTTGGAACGGCAAAACCTAGAAAACAAACGTTTGGATGCAAAAGCACGCATTGAACATACCATTGAAAAGTTAGATATTCTTGCTGCAAAAAATACGGGTCAACAATCATGAGTCAGGCTGTGGAAGTGATGCTTGCTGGCATCAAATTGAATATCAATACCGATGATAACCCTGATCAAGTGTTGGCCGCAGCAGCAATGGTACAAGAGCAATTTGAAGCACTAAAACAATCGGGAACTATCATTGATACAAGCAAAATTATGGCCTTGATTGCACTCAATCTGGCCGATGAATTACTTACACAAGAGAAGGCTAATCCAGCCATGATGAAGAACCTCATTTCAACGCTTGACCAAGCCGTTGTACAAGCAGAGGGTTTAGCTAATGTGTCCCTGCGCTGATCGAGTCGCACTATAGTTGCCAGAGCCGATGTGTTTCGATTGGGAGTTCGCTACAGTTGTTGTGTGCCCCTTTCTTGAAAAGGAACCTAATGCAACTGTGCTACGCCCCCCTCACTTTGAGGGTTCGACAACTTCCTGCTGATACGTCAGCGTGGGGATGCTATTTATTTCATGTCTGAAATTGCAATCATCAAACAAAACTACCGAAACCAACTATCAACTGTACGCAAGCAGCTCTCAGCGGCACAACGTCAAACTTACTCGGCTAAAATTCACAAACATCTTTTTGATTATTTAAATACAATGCAAGTGCGTGGTTCCTTAGAATTGCTTGCGTATAAAGCATTGCCCTTTGAGGTAGATACTGCGGTGTTGTTTGCATCTTCAGCGGTTCAGGTTTTTGTGCCTCGGATGTTGCCTGATAGGGATATGGAATGGGTCGAGGTAACATCAGCCACAGTGTGGAAAAAGGCTGCATTTGGTGTTTTAGAACCTCAGCAAGGAAGGTTGTGGCAAGCAGGTGATCACACCACCATCCTGTTGTGCCCGTTACTGGGCTTTGATGTATTGGGTAATCGTTTGGGTATGGGTAAGGGTTATTTTGATCGCTGGCTTGGGCAACATCAAAATCAACTGGCAGCCCAGCTTGGATTGGCGTTTTCATGCCAAGAGCTTCCCAAAGTGCCTACCGAACCGCATGATGCGCCACTTTCTGCGATTATAACTGAACTTGGAGTGACCTCATGCCCGATCAATTAAATATTCTCATCATTGGTGATGTGCTGGGTAAAGCTGGGCGCAGAGCGTTACGCGATCATTTGCCGACTTTGATTGATGAACACCAAATTGATTTTTGTGTGGCCAATGGTGAAAACATTGCCGCAGGTTTTGGCACCACGCTTAAATTGGCCGATGAGTTGTTTAGTGTTGGTGTGGATGTAATAACCAATGGCAACCATTGCTGGGATCAACGAAGTTTTTTAGAAGATATTGAAGAAGATGATAGGTTTGTTCGCCCTGCAAATTTCTCAAAATATGCACCAGGTTTGGGTTGGACAATTCAAGAAACCAGAGATGGTTTTAAAGTGGCAGTGATTAATCTTATTGGTCAAGTTTTTATGGGCACTTGGGATTGCCCTTTTGAAGCGGCGGATAAGATTTTGGCAGAAATGCCCGATGATGTGCATGCAGTGGTTGTTGATTTGCATGCTGAAGCCACCAGTGAGAAGATGGGTATGGGCTGGTATTTGGATGGGCAAGTGTCTTTTGTTTACGGTACACATACCCATGTGCCAACATGTGATGAAATCATTCATCCAAGTGGCACGGCCTATCAAACAGATATTGGTATGACTGGCTCATACAATTCCATTATTGGTATGAAAAAAGAAGGTGCGCTCAAACGCATGATTCAGCGTTTGCCGCAGCGATTTGAAGCTGTTGAGCGTGGTGCAACCATATTTGCAACAAAAATAACAGTGAACCCAACAACTCGGCTGACCACGGACATACAACGCATCTGCATCCGACCTGACGAATAAGTTTGGGTGAAACCATTGAAAAGAATTAGCTGAAAGTGATGCGACTATCTCAGTAAGTTAAGGTGATAATCATTATTCTTCGTCTGTAAACAAATCAATATCATCGGATTGATCCTGACCACAATGTGGGCAAAATACATATTCTGATGAAATGGGCTTTGCGCAATCAAAACATTTGTTGGTCATATTCACCATACGCCCAACCCTTACTGCAATCACCGCAGTCATCATGGCTACCACACAGATACCAATGAGAATCAGGGTAGCGCCTAAGAACATGCCTCCAGTTGAGCGGGGCACAAGATCGCCATAACCGACAGTACTCATGGTGACAAGGCTCCACCATGAGCCGATAAAGGCGTTTTGAAAAGTTTCTGGCTCAATCATATGGGCAAGATTGCCAGTGAAAACGGATACCGCTGCAATGGTTGCCAATACAGCAAAAATCATACCCTTAGCATCAGACACAGAGCGCAGTAGTGTGGCTAAGATGGGAAAAAATTGACCTAGGCGGAAAATTCGGAAAAGACGAAGCAAACGCATAACAGCTGAGCCTGGGTTACCAAAGAGTAGTGGTAGCACAGTTAGAAAATCAATGATGCCATAAAGCCCGAAGATGTATTGTAGGCGTTTTTTGGCAGCGTATACACGCAATAGATATTCAACCAGAAAGATGTACAACACAATCACTTGGAATGAAACAATGTGTTCACCCCAATCTTGGCTAATTTCAGGCAAAGTATTAAGCATTGAAAAAGCTACAGTTATAACAATCAAAGCCAAAATAGCATAATTGACTATCTTTCCACCCAAATGTGTCATATTAAATAGATAGTCATTTAATACTTTTCTTATTTTTCTAGATTCCTTGTGTTGTGTATCTGACGCCAATTGTTCTGCCACAGCAGCTTGCTGCATAGCTTCTATGGATAGCGGAGATTCAGATGTTGCATCCGCAGCAGCTTGTTCTTCTAGAGCTTCGCGTTGCATGCGTTGCATTGGTGTTTCCTCAACAGGGTTTGCATCCGCAGCAGCTTGTTCTTCTAGAGCTTCGCGTTGCATACGCTGCATTGGCGTTTCAGAAGCCATGGTTAAGACTTTGTTTATAACAAGTTTTATTTTTCATCATGCAACCTCAAGACTATTTTTATCAAGAACTTCATTTGGGGTAAGCAATAATCATACCTATTTTTTATAGGGCTGTTTACGAAGGATGAAATTTAGAGGTTTATAAGCGCTTTATGTGGGGTTAAAGCGCTTGTTCAGCGTTTATAGTTTATCGACCAAGACCGCTTATTGAACATAAAGAAAATCATAGTTGGCTTGATCCTTGCTTTTTATGCCCAGTGGTATGCTGGAGGTTCAATGGCAAAAGTATTGATAGCAGATGATATGGCAAGCATGAGGAAAATGGTTGCCTTTACGTTGGAAAGTTCAGGGCATGAAGTTGTTCAAGCTGATGATGGTGATGTGGCACTGAAAATAGCTCAGCAACAAAGTGGTTTCGATTTGGTGATTACAGATGTCAATATGCCGAACATGGATGGCATAACTTTGACGCAAGAGTTGCGTGCAATCCCCGCATTAAAGTTTACGCCCATTTTATTGCTTACCACAGAAGCAGGCAAAGAAAAAAAGATGGAAGGCAAGGCAGCAGGTGCTACAGGTTGGTTGGTTAAACCTTTTGACCCCGATAAATTGTTGATGACCATCAAAAAAGTGTTGCGATAGGTTTTCTGATGAGTATTGATCTTGAGCAATTTAAACAGATTTTCTTCGAGGAAAGCTTTGAAGGTTTAGAAACCATGGAAACAGGGCTTCTTAGCATGAAAGATGGCGAAACAGATTTGGATATCGTGAATGATATTTTCAGAGCTGCCCACTCTATCAAAGGTGGTAGTGCGACCTTCGGATTTAATGCGGTAGCCTCTTTTACCCATGTGATGGAAGGTTTATTGGATGAAATGCGGGAGGGCAAGAGGCAGGCCGATCCGGATGTAATTAATATCCTACTTGAATCAGTTGATGAAATAAGCTCTTTGATGACAGCCTACCAAAATCAAGAGGAACCCAATGTTGAGCAGGCACAATTATTACAGAAAAAATTAGAAAATATTTTTAGTGCGGGTGATGATGAAGCTGGGGGTGTCAACACTTCAACAGCGGATCAAGGCGAGGAAAACCGTTGCTTGGGCTGGCATGTTGAATTTGCGCCACATGATAATTTATTGCTTACAGGAAACGACCCACTTTTGATGCTGGCTGAGCTGGGGTATTTGGGTGAGATGTCGATGCAGATGCACGATGAAAAACTCCCTGCTTTTGCGGATATGGATCCTGAAGTATGTTATTTGAAATGGATTGTAGATGTCTTAAATGCCACAGATCATGATCCCATAGAAGAAGAGCAAATCACTGAAATTTTTGAATGGGTTGAAGACGAATGTGATTTAAATATCACAGGCATTTACCCTGAACGCAAAAGCGAGGATCGCCGACTGGGTGACCGCAGAATAGAAAGTGAACAAACAGATAGGCGTCAGGCAGATAGAAGAGAAGGGGCACGCCGCCCCACTGATAAAGCTGCGACTGCACAGCCAACAAACATCCGTGTAGATACCAATCGCATTGATGCACTCATCGATATGGTTGGAGAGCTGGTTATTACACAATCTATGCTTGGCCAATTGGGTGAGGATTTTGAGATAAGCAAACTTGGCCGCTTGCGTGAAGGCTTGGAAGAGCTGCAACGTAATTCCCGCGAGATTCAAGAAGCTGTGATGAAGGTGAGAATGCAGCCTATTTCATTTGCCTTCAATCGTTTTCCTAGGATGGTGCATGATTTAAGTCAGAAGCTGGATAAAAAGATTCGTCTTGAATTGGTTGGTGAAGACACCGAGATGGACAAGACAGTGATGGAAAAAATCAATGACCCATTGGTTCATCTGGTTCGAAACTCACTTGATCATGGTTTAGAAGGGCCTGAAGAGCGCTTAGCTGCGGGTAAGGATGAAGAGGGCACTGTGTGCCTCAAAGCCTTCCATCAGGGAGGTAGCATCGTTGTAGAGGTGTCTGATGATGGTCGTGGGTTAGATCGCGACAGACTTTTTGCCAAAGGTGTTGAACGTGGACTCATTAAGGAAACAGATGTTCTAAGCGATGAGCAAGTTTATATGTTGCTCTTTGCTGCCGGTTTTTCCACGGCTGAACAACTTAGTGACATATCTGGTCGTGGTGTTGGTTTGGATGTGGTGCGGCGTAATATTGAGAGCTTGGGTGGCAACACCGATGTACGTTCCACGCTGGGCGAAGGTACGGTATTTACGATTCGTTTGCCCTTAACATTGGCTGTGCTGGATGGGCAATTGCTCAAAGCTGGTGGTCAAACATATGTGCTGCCATTGAATGCTATTATTGAGAGCCTACAAGTAGATGCTGCTTCGGTGAGCACACTTGCAGGTGACACAAAAATGTATTTATTGCGTGATGCATATATTCCTATGATTAGTTTATCAATGTTGTTTGGCACAACACTTTCGCCATCATCTGATTCAAATAAAACAGACACCTTACTTATTATTGTTGAATGGGCAGATAAGTGTATTGGCCTTTTGGTTGATGAATTATTGGGTCAGCAACAGGTGGTGATTAAAAGCTTAGAAACAAATTACCAACGTGTAGCAGGATTGTCTGGGGCAACTATTCTAGGTGACGGCACAGTGTCGTTAATCCTTGATATTTCAGGTTTGATTGAAATGTCAGCCAAGGTGCACGAAGGCATTGCCCAACAATGATGTTGAAGACCCAAAATAAACAGCTGACTAAAACCCTTAAGCGATATCAAAGCAGGAGAACAATATGGAAGCAATAGCGAGTATTGATAGCTCAGATAACCAATATCTTACCTTTATGTTGGCCGATGAGGAATATGGTGTTGATATCTTAACCGTGCAGGAATTACGAGGTTGGGAACCTACCACCCCCATTCCAAACACACCTTCTTATGTGCTGGGGGTGATTAATTTGCGCGGCGTGGTGATTCCTATCGTTGATTTAAGAAATCGTTTTGGTTTGGAACATATGGAATATGGGCCAACTACGGTGGTTGTGATTGTTAAAGTTCAAGAGAAAGGCAAGGAACGCATCCTTGGTATTGTTGTTGATGCTGTTTCGGAAGTGTATGACATCGGCAAAGCTGATATGCAGCCACCACCTGAAATGGATGGTGCAATTTCTATTGATTTCGTGACGGGTCTTGCAACGATGAATGAGAAAATGGTCATTCTACTTGATATTAATCGACTTGTTCATGAAGGCATTCTTTCCAAAGCGAAAGAAGTGCCAACTGAAGCCGAAGAGGCTAAAGAACATGTTTGAGGTCGTGGTCATGAAACCATTCAAACCACATGCAGTCACAAAGCTTCGAATGATAACGTTTGATAACAACCGCAAAGGAGATGCACGATGAATCATTTATTAGGTAAAATTTCAGTGGGTAACAAACTGTTACTGCTTGGTGTGATGTTTGCAACCACACTTATTGGTATTGTAACTTACACAGTGTTGACGTTGCAGCAACAAGAAGAGGATTCTACAATCATCAATGTCGCAGGCCTTGAAAGTACGATGATACAAAAGTATGTCAAAGAGGTGTTAGAAGACATCAATGATAATGAAGGGCATCATAAATCAGAAAAAACTGCAGAACTATTTGAACTCTCATTAAAAGCACTTCGATATGGTGGAGAAACATTCACCGATTGGCAGATGACCAAGTCGGTTTATATCAGTGCAAATACGGATGCAAAAATAGAAGAACAATTATCGGATGTTCATAAGTATTGGGGTGAATTAAAAGTAGCGGTAGAGGCGTTGCGTGTTGCGCGAAGTGGCTCGGCACAATTTGCCAAACAAACAAAGTTGGTGCGTGAGTTAAACTTAGAAGCCTTGGATCATATGGATCAGGCCGTTGCGATGATTGCTGCAGTTGCACGATCGCATGTGACAACCATGGAAAAGCTTGAATGGATTATCCTTGCGGTTGCTTTGTTAGTTGGTTTTGTTGTTATCTTTTTGATAGCAAAGGGTATTACCGGGCCACTTAATCAAGCCGTTGCGATAGCTGCAAATATTACGGCGGGAAATTTGAAGCAAGATGATTTAAACAATGAGGCAATAACAGCTAGTGATGAGTTGGGAGTGTTGTTACGCTCTTTAAATGAAGCCCGTAGCAAGCTCGCCACAGCCTTGAGCGATGAAATTGCTCCTGTATTACAATCTGCACAAAAAGGTGATTTAACGCAACGCATTGATATCCAAGGCAAGCAAGGTTTTTACTTGGAATTGGCCAGTGCCACCAACGAGTTGCTGGAGCAAGTCAATCAAGCTATCAATGATACTGTTTCTGGCTTAAAAGCATTAGAAGCTGGGCAATTGGATCATCGCATTACCACCGAATATGAAGGTGCTTTTGATGTTATCAAACAAACAGCCAACAACACAGCAGAAAAATTAGACAGTGTTTTGAATGATGAAACAGCCCCTGTATTACAGGCTGCACAAAAAGGTGACTTAAATCAGCGCATTGAAACCCGAGGTAAACAAGGTTTTTATTTGCAATTGGCCAGTGCGGTCAATGAGTTGCTCACGCAAATGAGCCAAGCTATCAATGACACTGTTGCTGGCCTCAAAGCTTTAGAGGCGGGCAAATTAACCCATCGTATTACAACGGTATATGAAGGTGATTTTGATGCCATCAAACAAGCCAATAATAATACGGCGCAAAAATTAGCTGAGATTATTGGTAATGTGAGCGCAACAGCTGAAGAGGTGAATACGGGTTCGAGTGAAATCGCCGAAGGCAATAATACTTTAAGTGCACGCACGCAAGAACAGGCGGCAGCATTGGAAGAAACGGCAGCCAGCATCGAAGAAATTACAGGTACAGTACAACAAACTGCCGATAACTCGCGTCAGGCAAATCAATTGGCAACCAATGCCAGAGGTCAAGCTGAAAAAGGTGGCGAAGTTGCTACTAGAACGGTGGAAGCTATGGCGGAAATCAATAGCAGTAGCCGTAAAATTGCCGACATCATTGGTGTGATTGATGAAATTGCTTTTCAAACCAATTTGCTTGCTTTGAATGCAGCCGTGGAAGCAGCACGTGCTGGTGAACAAGGCCGTGGTTTCGCGGTAGTAGCAGGAGAGGTACGCTCACTTGCGCAACGCTCTGCCGAAGCGGCTAAAGAGATTAAAGTATTGATCAATCAGAGTGTTGCCAGTGTTGAGTCTGGAAGCAAGTTGGTGGATGAATCAAGTTCTGCACTTACGGAAATTGTCAGTGCAGTCAGCAAAGTGGGCGATATTATTGCCGAAATTGCGGCGGCAAGTGTGGAGCAGACCAGTGGTATTGATCAGATCAATAAAGCTGTGGCGCAGCTAGATGCGGGAACACAGCAGAACACAGCCATGGTGGAAGAATCCGCCGCAGCCAGTCAAATGCTTAACGATCAGGCCATTAATTTGCGTCAGCAAGTAGCAATGTTTGATCTTGGTAGTGAGTCAGGCCTTAGGTCAACAGGCTCCCCTTCAAAAAATAAAACCAAATCAAAGGTATCGACCCAACCAATGGCGAGCCCAAAACCTCGACCTAAACAAAGTAAATCCAATGGCAAAGATGATGTGTGGGAAGAATTTTAGAAATGAAGGGAGTATTTACATTACGATTAACGTGGTTTAGCCAGGAGGTATTGTATGCCCAAAAAGATTGAAACCGAAGCTTTAGAAGATACGCAGCAAACGATGCAGGAAGAGGAAAATATCGTTGAATCAGAGGCTGCTGAAGGCAGCGGTATTTCTGGTCAGATCGTGCTTGAAGGCAAGCTTGGTATCGCCGACGTTAAAAACTTGCATCTCAAGCTTTCCGAGGTGTTATTGGCTCAAGTAGATATTTGTATTCAAGCCGAAGATTTGAACCGCGTGGATGGTGCCGTGGTGCAATTGTTGTATGCGTTTATCAAGCAAGTGAAATCAAACGCGACAGTTTTCCAATGGTTATCGGTGTCAGAGAGCTTACGTGAGGCAGCGCAAACACTTGGATTGAGTGACGGTATGTGTTTTGAAAAAGCATAACATCATGTCTTTATGTGCTGCTGGGTGTGTGATGTTACCCAGCCTGCAAGCGATGTTGATTTTATGATATCACAGGCAGAGCGAGAATTTACTTTTACAACCAAAGATTTTGAAAAGCTTTGTGTGATGGTCAATCGTTATACAGGTATTCAAATGGCTGATGGCAAGCAGGACATGCTTTATGGCCGTTTGTCACGGCGTATCAGAATGCTTGGGATGAATTCTTTTAAAGCATATATTCATTTGCTTGAACAGGATGAAGGTAGTGATGAATTCAACGCGTTTATCAATGCCGTGACAACGAACCTGACTTCCTTTTTCCGTGAAAGTCACCATTTTGAGTATCTAAAAACAACAGTGTTGCCTAAATTGATGCAGCGTAATCGCGCCACGCAGCGGATTCGTATTTGGTCTGCGGGAAGTTCAACGGGTGAAGAGCCCTATTCGATTGCAATGAGTGTGGCAGAAACTGTGCCGTCCCACTGGGATGTAAAGATATTAGCCACTGATTTGGACACAGATGTATTGGCTCATGGTGAGTCTGGTATTTATGATGTTGGGCGTATTGAGAATTTAGATGATGCTTTGGTTCAACAATGGTTTTTGAAAAGTAAAAAACATCCTGGAAAAGTGAGCGTGAGGCCAGAATTGCAGGAAATGATTTATTTTCGTCAACTCAATTTATTGCATGAATGGCCGATGCGAGGGCCGTTGGACATTATCTTTTGTCGTAATGTCATTATTTATTTTGATATGCCGACCAAACAAAAATTGATGGAACGGTATGCCAACTTGTTGGTGCCTGAAGGACACTTGTTTCTTGGTCACTCCGAAGCGATGAATAATATGAGCGAACGTTTTGCGCTGTGTGGAAAATCTATTTACAACAAGCAAGGCTATTAAATGTTGATGAAAACGCCTTCGCGCTTACCAGGGTTTGATCATATCAATACTTACTTTGATAAAGTACATCAAATTGAAACAGCTAAACTCTTGCCGGGTGAATATTATGTGACAGCAAATGCTGAGGCCGTGGTGACGGTGTTAGGCTCATGTGTTTCTGCGTGCATTCGTGACCCCATTTTTGGTATAGGGGGTATGAACCATTTCATGTTGCCCATCCATGAAGGTTCGCGCGCGCACTGGCAAAGCAGCCTAGTGGATAATATCACGCGTTATGGGAATTATGCCATGGAGCATTTGATCAATGATATCATTTCACATGGTGGTAAGCGTAAAAATTTAGAAGTGAAGGTATTTGGTGGTGGTCATATCATCAGCGGTATGTCGGATATCGGTGATTGTAATGCACGTTTTGTGATTGATTATCTGCAAGAAGAAAAAATACCCATCATTTCACAACATTTAAATGGCGATCAAGCCCGTAAAATATATTACTTCCCCAAAACGGGGCGGGTGCTCATGAAAAAACTAAATAGCCTACACAATAACACGGTGCTTGAGCGCGAGAAAAATTATTTCTCAACCATCAAAGATGCACCAGTGGGAGGCGAGGTGGAATTGTTTTGATAAAAGTACTTATTATTGACGACTCAGCATTGGTGCGCCAAATGCTTACATCCATATTAGAGAAAGCAGAAGATATTGAGGTGGTGGGCACAGCGCAAGATCCTTTGGTGGCGAGAGATAAAATCAAGAAACTTAATCCAGATGTATTAACATTAGATGTGGAGATGCCACGAATGGATGGCTTAACTTTCTTAAGTAACCTTATGCGGTTGCGGCCTATGCCAGTGGTGATGGTTTCATCGTTGACGCATAAAGGTGCGGCAGTCACCTTAGAAGCACTTAGCTTGGGTGCGGTTGATTTTGTCAGTAAACCTTCAGCCCTTGGTCATGGTTTAGAAGATTATGCGGATGAAATTATTGGCAAGGTGAGAATGGCTGCAAGTGTGAATGTGCAGATCAAGTCGCATACGCCAATCAAACAACTTCAAGTGACGAGCAACCAATCTGCGGATGCCGTGCTCGCCAAACAAATAGGAAAAACCCATTTTAAGACCACAGAACGTATTGTTGCTTTAGGAGCATCAACTGGTGGTACAGAAGCTACAGCACAAGTTTTACAGGCTTTGCCTTCTGGATTCCCTGCCATTGTAATCAGTCAGCACCTACCTTCCTCATTTAGTGAGTCTTATGCCGAGCGGTTGGATGATTTATGTCAGATGAAAGTGAAGCTGGCAGAAGATGGGGAACAAATCATCCCAGGGCATGTGTATATGGCACCCGGTGATGAACATCTTTTGGTTAAACGTGATGGTGCGCGTTATGTATGCTCCCTTAACGATGGCCCAGCAGTTAATCGTCATCGGCCATCTGTGGATGTGATGTTTAGGTCGGTATCACAAAATGTTGGTTCGAATGCTTTGGGTGTACTGCTTACAGGCATGGGCGCAGATGGTGCTGAAGGTTTGAAGGAAATGCTGGATGCAGGGGCATTTACTATGGCTCAGGATGAGGCAACCAGTGTTGTTTGGGGCATGCCAGGAGCAGCGCATAAATTGGGGGCAGTTAAAGTGTTGAAGCCATTGAATCAAATTGCTGCAACACTCATTTCAAATCTGGATTGACAAGGATATTGTTATGCATAACAAGATGGAATTAAAATTGTTACAGTCCATGTCCTCTGTGTTTTATGATATGCAGGCCAGTGTATTTGGTGAAGTGGCTGTCATACGCAGCCAGACAGGCCAGATTAAAGTGTTGCTCGAAGATGCAATCACTTCTCTCCATGCCGCTTTTGAAGCTATCCATGTTTCTACGGGTGAGCAAATGAATACGATGTCTGCATTGATGATGAGCAATGAAGGGGCAGCAGAAGAAAAAAAGAATACTTTTCAAAGAGTAGCCGGTGCAGAAGTCATATTAACTCAATTGTTTGATGTTCTATCACGCCAGAGTAAGCAAAATCTACACGTGCTGAAGGGCATGGATGATATTTGCAAACGATTGAAAGAAATACCAGCAATGTCAAAAGAATGTGAAAACATTCTTGAACAGTTAGATGTTTGTGGTGAAGCTGATGTTGTATCGGGTAAAACAGTACGCAAGCTTGTTGAGCAACTCCGCCAGCAGCAAGGAAAACAAACAACATATATCAACGAAACCATAAAAATATTTAAACAAACCCATGAGCTTATGCAAAAACGCGCTTCAAATGATAGGCATGAAATTGATGTATTTAAGTCGGAGCTGGAAAGTATTTTTCAGTTTTTCTCTCAAATGCACGCCACTCTTTCAGAGGGTAAAACAAAGGTGAATCAAGTGAATGCGGATATTCGCCAACACTTGGGTTCAGCCATTCGCGCATTGCAGTTTGAAGACATTTCCAGACAAAGTTTAGCCTATACCGAGCTTCATCTCGACCGTATGGAAGGTGTGTTAACTATTTTGACTGATGGTTTAAAAGCACTCGAAGCATCTGATTTGAACATCGAAACTTATACAGCCCGTGTTGTCGCCATCCATGTGATGATGATGGAATATTATCAAGGCTTACAATTAGAAGAAAAAAACCCCATTTCCCAACAAAATATGGATGAGGGCGATATCGATCTTTTTTAAGTGCACTCGTATGCATGGACAAACAGGGGATGTAGAAACTGCTAGAAACGGATGTGATGGCTCCGGTTTTGAGGGCAAAAGGCCAGTTTTATGTATGTTTAAGCTATCATCAGAATTTACCCATATAAAACTGCAACTTAAACATTTTATTCAATATATCTTTTTATAACCACAATATTTCTATGTGCTATAACGTTGTTGTTAAGCCATTTCTTAGCTATCCTATATTTATGATTGGTGTGGGGTGGGTTATGTCTAATCAAATAATAGCAAGAAGCATTGTCGAAGCAGCTTGGTTGAATCAAACATCTTTATTGGGCCAAATGTTAAGCCAAACAAAACATAAAAGTGTCATCCATATTGGCTGGATTGCAGCAATTACTTGGTCGATTCTCGCCCTTACCAATGAGTTGAGTGGCGAATGGGTACTTGCATGCATTGAAGCATCCATTGCCGTGCTGATTCTTGTATTGGGTTCTACTTTGACCAAAGGCCTTGTTTCCATTGGCCTGACTACAAATGTATTAACAGGGGCTACTTTTGTTGTTCTGAGTTATATGCTTTTATCAGGGGGAGTAGAAGGTTCAGGCGTCTATGCAGCATTTGTTTTCCCGCTTGTGGCCATCTTCTTTAAGGGAAGATACATCGGTGTGGTTTGGATAGGTACATTTGCTGTGGTCAATACAAGTATTTTACTTTTTATGTATTTCTCCAATCTCAATTTACCATACAGTAATTATTTATTGCAACGCTTGGCTATCATATATGTTTTTGTGAGTTTTCTTATTTATATTTTTGAAACCATGCACAGTAAATATCAACTGCAAAGAGAGTTTGACCAAAGTAAATTTAGGACGCTGATTGAAAATGCCTCAGACATTGTCGCCATGGTTGACCCTATTGGCAGAGTTCATTTTTTAAGCCCATCGTTTGAACGCATTTTAGGTTATAGATGTGAAGAATTGATAGGCGAAAAGCTTTATGAATACATTCATCCAGACGATGTTTTTTCTGTGATGAGGGTTGTTTCTGAGACAATTCTAAAGTTAGGCTCTGTTCAACGTGTGGAGTGTAGGTTTCTTAGAATAAATCAAACATGGCATCATTTAGAGTTTCTTGCACAAGCGACGATAGATGAGCTCAGGGTTGTCAGTATTATTATTAACGCACGAGATTTAACTGAACGTGTCGAGATTGAAGAGAAGTATAGTAAGATTTTTCAAAGCTCAAGAGATTCAATCATCATTCATGATGTTGAAGGCAATATTATTGATGCAAATCAAACAGCACT
>JAJFLD010000047.1 GCA_021772875.1 Ghiorsea sp.
TTTGTCTTCAGGTGCGCCAAGGTATTTGGCTTCTTCAATTTCTTTGCCCATCAACAAATCACGGCGCTGTCCAGCATCATCACCCATCAATTTGGTGACCAAAGCATCCATGCGTTTGGCGTCTTCAGGGGTGACCTGCACCAACACTCGGTTTTCCACATCCATACAGGTTTCTTTCAATTCAGGCGGATTCATCTCCCCCAAGCCTTTGAAGCGTATGTATTCAATTTTCTTTTTCTCAGCCAAGGCCATGGCTTTGAGACCATCAAGCTCCTCGTCATCTTGAGCATAATGTTTTTGTTTGCCCACGGTGACGCCATACAAAGGTGGCTGCACAATAAACACACGACCTGCCTCCACCAGTGGCCGCATTTGCCGCCAGAAGAAAGTGAATAGCAGCGTTTGGATATGACTACCATCAATATCCGCATCGGTCATGACGATGATTCTGCCATAGCGCCGTTTCTCAATATCACAATGTTCGCCAATGCCCGTGCCAATGGCCGTAATCAAATCGGCAACGGCTTCAGAATTACCTGCATCTTCGGAAGTGACCCCCTCACAGTTGAGGATTTTACCTTTGAGTGGGAACACCGCTTGCAAATCGCGGTCGTTGGCTTGTTTGGCCGAACCACCCGCAGAGTCACCCTCCACCAAATACAATTCGGTGTTTTCAATATCATTGCTACGGCAATCCAACAGCTTGCCGGGTAAAGGTGTGCGGCCTGTAAAGCTTTTGCGATCGACTTTTTTGGCCTTACCACTTTCAGCCGCCACACGTTCTGTGGCTCTATCAATGATAAGTTTCATCCAAGCATCAGAGAGTTCCGCATCACGATTAAGCCACAACGCCGCCGAATCATTGATGACACCACCCACAAACTTGGTGGCTTCAGATGAGGTCAGTTTTTGTTTGGTTTGCCCTTCAAAGGAAATATCTTGGATATACACTGAAAGCCCCAATTGGGCATTAGTCATCACATCCGAAGCTGCCACTTTGGTCTTTTTACCCAGCAGTTTTTTAAGCTCTGGGCGCATATCAATATATTCACGCACGGCCTTGAGTATGCCCATCTCAAAACCCTTTTCATGGGTGCCACCACGCGGGGTGGGTACGGTGTTCACATACGATTTGGTGTAGATGGGGGTGGGTTCTTCAAACGAGGCAAAATACCAATGCACCTTCTCCATATCACCAAGCTGGCCAGAGAATTCAAACATGGGTGATTCTTCCATGCGTGAGGTCATGAATTCAGACAAACCATTCTTAAAGCAGAAGGTTTCATCTTCCAAACCAGGCGCTTTAAAGATGACTTCCAAACCAGGAATAAGGATGGCTTTATCCATAGCTTGCTGGCGCAATTGCTGCACGCGGAATTTCGCACGTTCATAATATTTAGGATCGGGCGAGAAGCGGATTTTGGTGCCGTGGGTGCGTGGGCCACATGTATCAATCTGCTTGAGCTTCTCCACAGTGCGCCCGTTTTCCAAGCGCATAAACCATTCGCCACCATCACGTTTTACCGTGGCTTCAAGCCATGTTGAAAGTGCGTTAGTCACGGTGATGCCTACGCCATGCAGGCCACCAGATACTTTATAGGAATCGTGGTCAAACTTACCACCAGCTTTATCTTTGGTGAGCACCAGCTCAACACCCGACATGCCATCTTTGTTTTCTTTAACGGGAATACCGCGCCCATTATCAGAAATGCTGACCACGTTTTCAGATTCAAGTTCAACCACAATCTTATTGCAGTAGCCACCAATCGCCTCATCACCACAGTTGTCCAACACCTCTTGGGCAATATGATGGCAACCAAGCTCAGTCCCCGTATCGGTATACATATTCGGTCGCAACTGAATATGAGAAATCCCATCTAGGTCTTTGATTGAATCGATGTCGTAATCTGCACTCATGTTAAACAAGTCCTTTAAGTTGAATCTGTTATGCCGATGCTCCAGCCTAGAAGACGAGAAGCAGATGGCGCTACGCTACACATACATTTCAAGCGAGATATAGAATCTGAAATACCCGCATAATTTTCAAGGGCGACCATACAACAAAGTTGTTATCAAATGCAAAGTACTGCAACGTTATGGTTAAATAAAACAGCTTTGCTCCTCATGTTATTTTTTCAAATATGCCGATAAACACGGGTCCAGCACGTGCCACAAGCCATCTTCATCTTGATATACCATATCGTCCTTCTGCAATTGACGCATTGCCGTGCGCATCGTTGAACTCGCAAGATTCACGAGAGCTAGAAACCGCTTACTACCAAGCGCAGATGTAGGCTCAATGGTCAACTGATTGATGACTGCCTTTTGCGTCATACTCATCCTTGTAAGCACCGCGACAATACTTGATTCTTCTTCTACGATGATATTATCCCAAGCTGCCACCACGTCTTCATCAGTTGGCAAGATGGGCAGCTGCCATAATGCATAGCAAAGCTTATTAACATAATAGGGGTGTCGCTCAGTGAGCCGTATAATCACTTCGATGATGGATTGGGGGATTGGTGCCGACCATTGGGCTTTTGCCAGTTCTTCAAGGTGCATGTGGTAGTGTATGGATTCAATCCGCTTGATGTGCATAGTATGGCACATTTTATAAAATGGCCTTGATTTCTCTGTAAACATCGCTTCCAGCATCTGC
>JAJFLD010000048.1 GCA_021772875.1 Ghiorsea sp.
CCATCTTTTAACACCAAAATTTCATCCACATCTACGATGGTTGAAAGGCGATGTGCAATCACCAAGGTGGTTCTGCCTTTAGCAACAAGGCGCAGGGATTCTTGGATTTCTTTTTCCGTGTTGGAATCAAGAGCAGAAGTGGCTTCATCAAAGAGTAAAATGCTTGGGTTTTTAAGTATGGTTCTGGCAATGGCAACACGTTGTTTTTCACCACCTGATAATTTCAACCCCCGCTCGCCCACTGTGGTATCATAACCTTGGGGCAAGGCTTGGATAAAATCATGGATACGCGCCAACTTTGCCACTTCAATCACATCTTCTTGGCTTTTGTCTGGTGAGCCATACAAAATATTATAGGCGATAGTATCATTAAACAGCACCGTATCTTGCGGAACAATGCCAATGCATTTGCGCAATGAATCTTGGCTCACTTGATTCACGGCTTGCCCATCAATAGACACTTGGCCTGCATCCACATCATAAAAACGAAACAACAGCCGCGAAATGGTGGATTTACCCGAACCACTTGGCCCCACAATCGCCACGGTATGCCCTGCGGCCACTTTGAAATTGATATTTTTAAGAATCGGCCGATCAGGAGAATATGCAAAGTTCACGTGGTCAAACTCAAGCTCAGCTTGTTGAACCTGCAAGTCTTTGGCATCGGATACATCTTTGATATCAGCCGCCACATCCAGCAGCTCAAACATCTTATCCATATCAACCAAACTTTGTCTGATTTGACCATACACAAAACCAAGAAAATTGAGCGGCAAATAAAGCTGAATCAAGAAGGTATTCACCAACACAAAATCACCTATGGTTAATCGCCCTTCCACCACACCATTGGCTGCCATCAGCATCACCAACACCAACCCAACACCAATGATTGCGCCCTGCCCGACATTGAGCAAAGACAAACTTTCTTGACCTTTGATTGCAGCACTTTCGTAACCTGCAAGTGATGATTCAAAGCGCCCATATTCGTGTTTTTCATTACCAAAATATTTAACAGTTTCGTAATTTAAGAGGCTATCAATGGCTTTGGTATTGGCTTCGGAATCTTTCTCATTCATTTCCTTGCGGAATTTCAGCCGCCATTCGGTGACGGCCAAAGTGAAGGTGATATAAGCAACAATGGTAAAAAAAGTGACTGCGGCAAAACGATAATCATACATATAAAAAAGTACGATGGTGACAAGGATGATTTCAAGCAAGGTGGGTAAAATATTAAACAACGTAAAACCTAAGATAAACTGAATACCAAGCGTACCCCGCTCAATCACCCGCGATAAACCGCCAGTTTGACGTTCCAAATGAAAACGCAAAGAAAGCGCATGCAAATGTTGAAACACGTGTAGTGCAATTGCCCGTTTGGCATATTGCGCCACGCGAATAAAGATAAAATCACGCAATTCACCAAAAAACTGCGCCAGAATACGTGCGCCGCCATATGCCAAAATAAGACCAAGTGGCAATGCGAGTGCTACATTTTTAATTGAAAGCACATCAATGGCATCTTTATACAAAAAAGGAACATACACACTGATGCCTTTGGCCAAGGCAAGGCATAACAACGCCAACACCACCCGCTTCCTCAAATCTGGCCTATCCGCAGGCCAAAGGTACAAGGCTAAGCCCTTTAATGTTTGCCAATGGTTGCGATTTTCGCTGTCTGTTATGGCATTAAACTTTTGTGGTGGGCTCATATCTATTTGATCCGTTTATGGTGCGGGATTGGGGTAGTGGTTATGCACTGCTTCAATCTGTGCATACACTTCTGGCGCCACCTCAATGTTCGCACTGGTTATATTTTCTTGCAGTTGTTTAAGATTGGTTGCGCCAATGATTGTGCTGCTGGTAAACCAGCGTGTTCGCACAAAAGCCAAGGCCATTTGCGCAGGGCTTAAACCTGCCTCACGCGCTATTTTCACATACGCTGCTGTAGCTTCGGCAACATTGATTTTATTGTAGCGTTGGCCAAAGCTTGGAAACAACGTGATGCGGCCTTGTGCTTGCGCATTGTCTAAATATTTGCCGGTCAGGTGCCCAAAAGCTAGGGGGCTGTAAGCCAACAAAGCCACATTTTCATGGCGGCATGTTTCTGCCAATCCTGATTCAAAGGTTCGATTCAATAAGTGATAAGCATTTTGGATGGTTGCAATATGGGGTAACCCAAATTGTTTGGCACAACGTTTAAATTCACTCACCCCCCATGGTGTTTCATTGCTGATACCAAGATGGCGTACCTTGCCAGATTTGACCAACTCAGCGAGTGCATCGAGTTGATTATAAATCGATTCAGTTTCGTGTTCATTATTCTTATCATAACTGATGCTACCAAACATCGGCACATATCGATCTGGCCAATGGATTTGATAGAGGTCGAGGTAGTCTGTTTGCAATCGCTTGAGGCTGCCATCAATGGCTTCTTGAATGTGTTTGCGTATGATCCGTGGGCCTTGCCTAATCCAGGTAAAGCCACGTGATGGGCCAGTGATTTTACTGGCAATCACAACTGTATCTCGTTGTTGTTTTTTCAGCCATGAACCAATATAGCTTTCAGTTCTGCCTTGCGTTTTCTCGCTTGGTGCAACGGGATACATCTCTGCCGTGTCGATAAAATTGATGCCATGTGCCACAGCCATATCAAGTTGCGCATGGGCCTCAGGCTCATCATTTTGCTCACCAAAAGTCATCGTGCCCAAACATAAGGGTGACACCTTTAAATCACTGCTTCCTAATTGTGTGTATTGCATCAGAACCTCCTTACCGCATACCCAAATTCAGCTTCGATAAATTACTTGAAGCACCCGCATAAAAAAAGCCCTAACTGCAAACACTTGCAGTTAGGGCTTAAAATGTTTTACACGATGACCTGCACCGATGTTGCAATCATTGTATTAACGGCCTCTTCTTGGTGCACCACGACCACGATCACCGCCGCCGCTACGGCCGCCACGTTCATTGCCCGCACGACCACGGCCACCACCACTGCGGCCGCCACGGTCATTACCACCACGGTCACCGCCACCACTACGGAAGCTACGACGTTTAACTGGCTCTTCATCAACCTGTTCCAATTCAATGGCTTTGCCACCAACACGGGTTTTTTTCAATGTTTTGAAAATCGATTCTGGCATACCCTCGGGTAAATCCACCAAACTATGACTCTCATGAATGACGATGTTATTGATAAACTCACTTTCAATACCCGCTTCATTGGCAATCGCACCAACGATGTTTGCAGGTCGGATGTCCGAGCTACTACCTACTTCTAAGCGGTAACGATTAAAGCCTGGTGCCAATGGTTTATCACGGTATTCACGCGGCTCATTTCTATCTCTGCGTTCACGTGGTTCGCGTTGCTCGCGCTCATCGCGACCTTCACGCGGTTTTGGCATATCTTTCACCAACAACGGCTCGGTGCCTTGCACCATTTTTGCCAAAGCTGCGGCAATTTCTTGGGCAGGAACATTATGCTCTTCTTCATACTGCTCAACGATTTTGCCAAACAATTCAAGACCATTGGCTTGCAAAGTTGTAGTGATACGTTCTTTAAATTCTGAAATGCGTCTGTCGTTGATATCATCAGCTGAAGGCATCACATACAATTCAACCTTCTGATTGGTTGCCCGCTCAATAGAATACAACATGCGTTTTTCGCGCGGCGCCACAAATAAAATCGCTTCACCGCTACGCCCTGCACGGCCTGTACGACCAATCCTATGCACATAAGATTCTGTATCATGTGGCACGTCATAGTTGAAAACATGAGAAATACGCTCAACATCCAAACCACGTGCTACAACATCTGTACCAATCAAAATATCAATTTGACCTTTTTTCAAACGGTTTACAATTTGTTCGCGTTGATTTTGGGCAATATCACCATTCAAGGCTGCCGCAGAATATCCACGCGCTTGTAGTTTTTCTGCCAATTCAACAGTTGCTGTTTTAGTGCGCACAAAGATGATGATGCCATCAAATGTTTCTGCTTCGAGAATGCGTGTTAAAGCATCCAATTTATGGCGACCACTGACCATCCAATATCGCTGACGAATCGTCACCGCTGTAGTAGCTTTGCCTTTGATGGTTACTTGCACAGGTTTATTCAAATAATGGTTCGCAATTTTACGAATCGCTTGTGGCATTGTTGCTGAAAACAAAGCAATTTGGCGCGTTGGTGGTGTTTGTTCTAATACCCATTCTACATCATCAATGAAACCCATACGCAACATTTCATCAGCTTCATCAAGCACCAATGTTTTCAAGTTTTCAAGTTTTAAGGTTTTGCGGCGCATATGATCCATCACGCGACCTGGTGTACCGACAACAACATGCACACCACGTTTTAACTGCTTAAGCTGACCATCATAACTTTGTCCGCCATAAATCGGCAACACATGAAAACCTTTCATATGTTTTGCATATTTTTGAAACGCTTCGGCAACCTGAATCGCCAATTCACGTGTGGGTGCAAGCACCAATACTTGTGGAGCTTGAAGGCTTAAATCAATTTTTGATAAAATCGGCAAAGCAAATGCAGCAGTTTTACCTGTGCCCGTTTGCGCTTGTCCTAAAACATCTTTACCCGCGATAACGTGAGGGATAATTTCAGCCTGGATAGGTGATGGCTTTTCATAACCGACATCATTCAATGCTTTCATGATGCTAGGGCTTAGGTTTAAATCTTCAAACGTCATTCCTGTTTCTAATTCTGGCGTTATTTCTTGAATATCTGACATATTTTTATTATTTCCTGACTATTTCGTCTTTTCATTTAAATTAATCTTCTAGGAAAAGCAGACGAACCCTCGAAACAAAATGTCATCAATAACCTTGGTTATTTAAAACCAAACAATCAAACATCTTATTTTTTAAAAGGATACGTGCGCGAAAAAAATCACACTGCATCTCCACGTGTACGCCACATCAATCATACTTATATAAGTTATCATCAATGTGTTTACGTGAAGGCCAGGATTTATCATTTATATCACTATGTCACATGCGCACAACAGACTTGAACGCCGCAATATAGCGAGAAAGCAATAAATAGATAGCAAAGAATTGTTAAAGGTCTTTCATCCATTCAATATTTCAATCTGTATGCCCATGTTTAGCCTGACTCACTTGATGAATACGGTTGGCAGGAAACTGCAATTGTGCCAATAAATAGGTTTGCAATGATTCAGGGTGTTTTTGATTTATGAGCGCTGCTTTCATGCAAGATAACCATGCAGCCTTATCCTCGGCATCAATGTGCAAATGCTGATGCGCCATAGGAATACTGATGCCGCCATATTTTTCAGCATAAATACGTGGCCCACCCATCCAGCCAGATAAAAAGTATACCAATTTATCACGCGATTCTTCCAAATCTTCGCGATGCATTGCTCTTATCTTTTTGGCCTCTGGCAATGTATCCATAGCCTCATAAAACGCGTCCACAAGCTTAACCAAACCTTCAAACCCACCTACTGCTTGATAAGTCGCATCTTCGAAACCATAAGTATGCTGCATCTTTTATCCTCATTCTACTAGGGAATTTAATCTCCCGAAACATGAAGTACCTCAAGGGAAATAGCCATCTTTCACCACACGCTGTCGCATAACATACAAATGGATAGCCTCAGCTTTTTTTAGATTAAACATGACATCTGTTTGGTCCGCGGTTATCGTTTTCTTCCGTTTGTCATGTGAGGAAAAAATGAACCCTGTCCGTCTTTTAATATTAAGTATCTCCTTTTTGCTGCTGAGCGCCTGTGAACAAAGCATGGCTGCAAGTGAAATCACTGTATATAAATCTGCAACTTGTGATTGCTGCAATGGCTGGATAGACCATCTCAAGGAAGCTGGGTTTGAAGTTAAAGCTATCAATAGCGATGATATGATAGGCATCAAAGAGCAATATGGCGTTAGCAACAAACTCGCCTCTTGCCATACTGCTATTGTCGATGGTTATGTCTTAGAAGGTCATGTTCCCGCAGATGATGTTAAACGTTTACTCAAAGGCAAACCTGAAATTGCTGGTCTTACAGCACCAGGCATGCCGATGAAATCACCCGGCATGCAAGCCAAAGGTTTGCCTCCAAAAAACTACGATGTACTTGCCTTTGATCAACAAGGCAAAACATCTGTGTTCAGTCATTATTAACCTATGAGCTCTCAAATTGTACGGCTCTCGATTCAAGGTATGGGCTGTGCTTCGTGTGTAAACAAGATTGAGAAAAATTTATCTGCTGTTGATGGCATTTCAAGTGCCACTGTCAATTTGGTGGACCGCACTGCGCGCATTGAAGCGCGCCCTGATGTTTTAGAAAGCAATATTATTGATGCCGTTGAATCGGCAGGTTCATACCATGCAAAAATTTTGCTTACCGCAGCGGACGAATCCACAAAACGCGCGGCTGAACAAGCTCATCTCAACCATAGAATAAAACAAAGCGTGCTTGCCACACTTGTGGGTTTTCCACTCATGGCAGCGAGCATGTTATCAGCCCTGCCCTCGCTCAACGAACAAGGCATCTGGATTGGCATCGGCATTATCAGCTTAGCTGTGATGATGTATTCAGGCGCGCATTTTTTCCAAGGTGCTTGGAATGGCTTAAAACACAAACATACAAGCATGGACACACTTGTTGCCATGGGTACTGGTGTGGCATGGCTGTATTCTATGTTTGTGGTGCTCGTCCCTCATTTTCTACCTGAAGCCAGTCGCCATGTTTATTTTGAAGCAGCTTTGATTGTTATTACTTTGGTTAATATTGGCCATGTTTTAGAAGCAAGAGCACGAGGGAAAACCAATCAAGCCATCGAAAAACTATTATCGCTACAAGCCAAAACAGCGCGGGTGCTTCGTGATGGCAAAGAGATTGATATTGCCATTGAACATGTCTTGGTGGGTGATGTGGTGCGTGTGCGTCCAGGTGAAAAAATCCCTGTGGATGGCAATATTGTTGAAGGCAACTCTTTTGTTGATGAATCTATGCTCACAGGTGAACCCATGCCTGTGTCCAAAACCAAGGATGATGAAGTGATTGCTGGCACCATCAACACCAGTGGCACCTTCCTTTATACGGCAATACGTATAGGTGCCGACACCACACTTGCCCAAATTATTGAAACCGTGCGTCGCGCTCAAAGCTCCAAACCTGATATTGCACGTTTGGTGGATAAAGTGGCTGCTGTTTTTGTGCCTGTGGTATTATTGATTGCGCTTTGTGCTGCCATGTTTTGGTGGTTATGGATGAGTGATGTCACCCTGGCTTTGGTGACAAGCATGAGTGTATTGCTGATTGCCTGCCCCTGTGCCTTAGGGCTTGCAACCCCTATTTCCATGATTGTAGGCATTGGCAAAGCCGCTGAATTTGGCATCCTCATTCGTCAAGGTGAAGCTCTAGAGCGCGCCTCCCATCTCACCACCATCGTACTTGATAAAACAGGCACTATCACTGAAGGAAAACCCCAGCTCACAGACATGATCACAGCTGAAAACAGCTCAGAAGAAAATGCCCTCAAACTTGCCGCCGCAGTGGAAGCTGGTTCAGAGCATCCGCTGGCAAAAGCAGTATTAGAAGCAGCCCAAGCAAAAGGTTTAAATTATCCTGTAGCTGAAGCTTTTGAAGCAGATGTGGGAGGTGTTTCGGCCACAATTGCAGGTGATGTTGTATTGCTTGGAAATCTTGCCTTTTTGCGCCAGAAAAACATCCAAGTTGATATCCATTGGCTCAATCACGCTGAAAATTTAGCCAAACAAGCCAAAACACCCGTGTTTTTAACCCAACACGACCAAGTGCTCGCCATGTTAGCCATTGCAGACCCCATCAAAAAAGATTCGAAATTGGCCATTGAAACACTCAAAGCACTGGGCTTAAAAATCATCATGCTCACTGGCGACCACCAGCAAACAGCACTTGCTGTTGCTCAAGCTGTTGGTTTGCATGATGCCAGCCAAGTGATATCAGAAGTCAAACCCGATGAAAAAGATGCCTTGATTGCCAAACTGCAAGCGCAAGGTGAAATCGTTGGCATGGTGGGTGATGGCATCAATGATGCAGCAGCCCTTGCCAGAGCGGATGTGGGTTTTGCCATTGCCCATGGCTCTGATATTGCCATTGAAAGTGCTGATGTGGTGTTGATGCGCTCAAGCTTAACGGCCATCCCTGCTGCCATTCGCATCTCTGAGGCAACACTTCGCAACATCAAACAAAATCTCTGGGGTGCCTTTATTTACAACACCTTGGCTATTCCTATTGCCGCAGGTTTGTTATTCATTTCCATGGGTTTATTGCTCAACCCTATGCTTGCAGGTGCTGCCATGGCGATGTCATCGGTAACGGTAGTCAGCAATGCCAATCGCCTTCGCTTTTTTAAACCCTAGCCGCGAATTTAATGCTTGGTGCTTTTCTTGGGTTCTACGCTATCCTCTTTTGGTTCCGTAGCTGTGTAGCATCTGGTTGCCATAGTCTTCTGTATGAACGTTGGTTTAAGTAATAATGGCTAACCAAAAAATTCGAGAGGGGCTATCGGCTCCACCGATTAGGTCGTTATGTGCCTCAGGAGAATGAGTAATGCCGCTATATACATATATTGTTACTTACAATGATTCAAATTATGTGGCTCAGGGTAGTCATAGCAACTTTCGTGGCTTTGTGAATTCATGGTGTTCAGAAATGCCTATTAATGCACTAAAAGGCTTTGATGCAGGTATTAAAAAACAGCTTTCCCAAAAAGCTTATAGTGGTGCATTTGATCCTGTGCCTAATCGCAAGAACGTGTGGCATAAAATAATAAATCTAAATGGTAAACCTTTTAGTATCCATCCTGTTGAGACAAAACAATAATCGTGGGCATACCACATCACAAGGCCATTAACTACGGGCCTGAGGCACTGAACGCTCGTACCTCGCATTAAGTGTTGTTAAGTTACATCAGAAATAATGCCTAACAATTAGTTCAAGCCTACCCAACATAGACTTTCATTTAGATATATTTTCAATAAAAATGGCTCCTCACCACCTCACACAACAAATATTATCAGATAGGGGTTGAATTCAAAATCTTGCGTTCTTATATAGCGAAAACGAAACCTTACTTAGTTTATAGGAGAAATAAACATGGC
>JAJFLD010000049.1 GCA_021772875.1 Ghiorsea sp.
CTGGAGTTGACCTTCAAGTTTTAAGCGTTTGGTAATGTCTGAGCCAAGCAATAAAAAACCATTGTCTATGCTATTGTCAAAAATACTGTTGATGGTGAGGCCAAGTATACCATCTGAACCATCAGGGCGTTGGAACGTTACATTGTCCACGCGTGATGTACCTTCAATACGCGAAGCGACAAAAGCTTCATCTATAGCCTGAAAATCCCAATTGATGGGTAATTTTGAGAAATGACTATCCATGGCATCGGCGGTGGTGATGCCAAAGGTTAAGACGGCAGCTTGGTTCCACAGTGCGATAAAACCTTCCCCATCAACGCCTATCAAAATAGAGGGGATAGCACCAAGAAGTTGTTGATTCAAATCATGTTCTTTACGAAATTCTGCTTCTGCGGCGATTCTTAAAGAGATGTCGCTGAAGGTGACTACAGTACCAATTAGAGCACCATTTTTTCGAATAGGTGTGCTGGTGTATTCAACAGGTATAGCTGAACCATCTTTTCGCCACAATACTTCGTCGGTTACAGTGTAAATTTTGCCATCAAGAAATGCTGCATACATAGGACAGCTTTCTTTGGGATAAACAGAACCATCTACCTTGGTGTGGTGGATTAAAGCATGTGTTGGTTGACCAATCAGCTCTTCGGGTGTGTAACCAAGCATTCGTGCGGCAGCGATGTTGGCAAAGGTTGTGTTGCCATTGCTATCAATGCCATAAATACCTTCTCCGGCTGAGTTGAGAATAAGGTTGGATTGTTCTTTGGATTCAAGCAGCGCTTCTTTGGCTTTTTCTTCTTCAGTGATATCATGGAATTGGGTTAAAATAGCATTTATACCATCAAATTCCATGGCTATGCTAGAAGCTCTGACTTGAGCTTCACTTTTATCAAAGCGCTGCATTAAACACGCCCACTCATCATCCATGATTTCACCCTGTATGATTCTTTCAAGACGCTGTGCTGTAGGTTCGTGATGACTGGGATGGATAAAGTTAGTCAGGTGCATGCCGATGATATTGTTGCTATTTGTAGCGCCAAGAAAATGAAGTGCGGCACTGTTGGCAAAGATAATATGCACAGCATCATGTACAATCACAGGGTAAGATGATGCCTCAACGACTTGGCGATAACGTGTTTCGCTTTTGGTTAGGGTTTCGTTGAGTGATAATATTTGTTGTTTATGTTGCTCAATCCTGTCCATCATGTCTTTGAAAGTGCGAACAAACAGCCCTAGCTCACCTGAGGCATTTTGAGGCAGGTCAACATCGAGTTGCCCGCCGACAACTTGATGAAGGCTGGTTGTGAGCGCATCTAAGGGCTTAAACATGCGCTTAACCGATAGAAACACCAAGAGTGAAATCAATAACGTAAAGCCAAGGACAATGATTAAAACCCCACGCTTAAATGGGGCTTGCTGTTGTGAAATGAAGCTATCCGTAAACCCATAAAGCAAGGCGATGTATTGCGCTGGCCTATCGGGGTCGAGATAAACTTTTTCAGTTGTTATATGCCATAGGCCTGTGGGGGTTTGTATGTTTTGCAAAGATATGCCAGAAGACACAGGATTTAGAGCAAGGTGTTTTTCCAATGCAGGTTCTTGAAGGGTTAAGCTGGGAAAATCATTTTGCCAGCGATATTGCTGTTCTACATTCAAGCCAAAAATCTTGCTCTGATCGGGATGAGTCAAATAATCACCCGTTTTGTTGGTGATAAAACCTATGATGCCTGATGGCAGTGATTGCATGAATGCATCAAAGTAGAAGCCAATATTCATGTCTATGGCGATGAGCCCAATCAGGCTTTGTTGAGCATCAAACACAGGAGTGATTGCTTGAATGGTTTGTAGATAAGGTGTATCTGCTTGGATTTTTTGGCGATGAAGGCTGATTTCAGAGAGGTAAACTTCACCGGCTTTATATTTTTGGGACTGGGTAAAAAGATCATGATGATTGGTGTGTGATAAAGTGCTGGGTGAAACCACATCGGTGGTATGAGCCGAACGCTCTACGCGCACCAACTCAGCACCATTGTTTTCAATGCCCATAAAACGTAGCTGACTATAGTTGGCATTGGCATGAGCAAAGGCTTTAAAAATTCGGCTAAGTTCGGTTTGTCCATTTACATCTGTGTCTTCATCTTTTTTGCTGTAAAGCAAGGTTTGTATGGGTGGTGTTGTAGCGAGGAATAAAACATCCATACGTAGTTTTTTGATTTGATCTTGTAAACGAGAGCCATGAGTTTGCATTGTGTTTACAGCGGCGTTGCCATAGCTGGTGAGTAGGCGGTGATGCTCTTGTTGATTGAGCAAAACATAAAGCGATGCCGCACCCATTAAGAGAAAACATAAAACGACACTTGTGATTTGGCTTCTTAGGCTAAGATTTTTAAAGGAAGAAATGCTCATTTGAAAACAGGGCTCACCAGAGGTGATGTGTAGGTTTGTTGGTGTTGTATGATAACAAGCAATGTTTTTTCCATAGCGATGAAGCCTATGAATAAGAGATGTGAAAAATCTGGCAT
>JAJFLD010000050.1 GCA_021772875.1 Ghiorsea sp.
CAATTGGCACTGCAACTTCAAGCTGTGCTTGGACAGCAAGTCGTTGGGTTGGTTTTGGTTGGAACAACACCATGCTTTCGACAGCAACCTGACTGGGCGCATGGCTGCGATGAAAAAACTTGGCATGCATTCGCCATCGCTGCTGAACAACAAAACCCACGTTTGATGCAACGTTTTTTTCAGATGATGTTGCTCGGGGACAAACTTTCTCGCCAGGACATGCAACGCATCGCCAAAGAAGCCATCAACAAACAAACACCGCCAAGTGCCTCGGCATTAAACACTGGTTTATCCTTTTTATCCGATCTTGATTTAAGGCAGGGAATTCAAAACATCACATTGCCCACATTAATTATACACGGCGAACAAGATGCCATTGTGCCCCTTGAGGCAGGTCAATATTTAGCGGCAAATATGCCTCGCACCTCTCTACATGTTTTCCAAGACTGTGGACATGCGCCGTTTCTCACCCATCATGCCGCCTTCAATCAACTCTTAGATCAATGGCTGGAGCAGCAGTGGAAGAATTTATCAATGTAGCGAAGGTGCGTCGTGCATTTTCAAGCGCATCAAACAACTACGACTCACATGCCGAGCTGCAACGCGAAATCGGACGCAGATTATTAGCGCATTTGAATTTCACCAAAGTCACACCTCAATCCATCTTGGATGTCGGTTGCGGCACAGGGTTTTTCACCCGATTACTGGCTGAAAAGTATAAAAAAGCAGCGATTTCTGCCACGGACCTCTCTGAAAACATGGTCCGGCATTGCCAACACGAACAACCCCGCCGCTGGCCTTGGCAGGGTAAACATCAATATATTGTTAGTGATGCAGTTGCTTTACCATTCAAAGATGGTGCTTTTGATTTGGTCACCTCCAATCTGGCCATGCAATGGGTGCCAGACCCACAAGCCATGATGAAAGAAATGCGCCGTGTTTTAGCGCCCAATGGATTGATTTTATTTTCAACTTTTGGCCGCAGAACTTTAAACGAACTCAAACAAACCTTGGCGCATATCAACCCTGAACACAGCAATTCCGTATTACCTTTTCCCGATGTGATGAGCTTGGGCAACAGCCTCGGTCAAGTTGCCGTGGAAGCACCTGTGACCGACGCTGACTTATTTACCCTTACCTATCCTGATACCATGGGGCTTGTGCGTGAGCTCAAAGGCATTGGTGCCTCCGCATCAGCCATTCAAGGGCGAAGTGGTGGCTTGTATGGCAGAGCCTTACTTCGCGACATTGAGACGCACTATAAATCTCACTTCTGTGATGACGATGGCCGCATACACGCCACTTTTGAAGCTTTATACGCCCAAGCATGGTATAAAGAAGCCAGCTTTGCCGATCGTGATAACGTTATCCCTATACAAGTGGTTTAACCTTCTCACCATGCTTTAATTTTTTTAAAGCACATCACATTCCCCTTGCCTTAATCTTCATGAAAATCTACCTTGTGGTAACAAACCACTTTCACTTTGCACACCAGATAGGGATTGTTATATTTATTTTTTGAGCATGGCTTTTATCTATGGCTGCAGATACGCAAGGAGAAGTTTTAAATATGATGTTTATACTTAAAAACCTAAAGCACACTGGAAAAATGGTATGCTTTATTGCTTTAAACATTTATTTCCCAACCGCACTGCACGCAACACCTACCCTTGTTGATAGCGTCAACGAAACACAGCTTCAAGGTATTGAGGTTAAAAACATCTCTTCTATGATTGCTGGGCACGGCACGCTTTGGATTACCGATGAAAGCAATCAAGTATTTCAATGGCAGCTTGGTTCTCCTCCTGTATCCGTTATCAATGGTAACAAAACTCAAAAATTCTCAAGCATCATGCCTATCAGTAAAAATAGAGCTGTAGTGACCGACGCTCATAATCATCGCTTTCTCATCGGTACAGATGGCCATTGGCAAGCTTTTGCTGAAAAAGGGGAGCAAGAAGGTAAACTTGACCAACCCATAGCTGCTGCTTGGTCAAAAAATGGCCTTATCTATATTGCGGAAGCAGGCAATGACCGTGTATCCGTCTTCACGGATGATGGTTTATTTTTGTTTTCTTTTGGCAACAACGCTGAAGAAAGCGCAAAAGATCAAAATCTTACTCATATTAAATCAATAGCACTGGACCAGCAAGGGCGAGTATATGTGCTCGACGCTTTTAATGGTGGTCGCATATCCATTTATTCAGCCTTGGGTAAGTTGGATGTTTCCTTAGATAAAGATGTGTTTGAACTTATCACTCATGAAAAATTAAACTTGATTGCCATGACTGTTCGTCCTGATGGTGTTCTTATTGTCGCGGATAAAAAAACCGGCCGCATTTTTGAGATGGATTGGGAGAACACAAAAATCATTTCCTCTTTTGCCACGATTGGTAAAGGTCGAGGTCAACTTCAACGTGTAAGTAGTTTAAGCTTGGATGATGATGGTAAACTCTATGTTGCCGATAACGGCAATAAAAAAGTTGAAGTCTTTCAATTGGATTGGGAACAAAACCCTTGGTTAAATCAAGCAGAAGATAAACTTACCGTCCGAGCTTCCTCAGTATTGATATCAGCTTGTGATGTCTCATATATTTATGCCGCCGAATCAATGTTATGCATCAATTCAAAACAAGACAGTGTTACACTGCGTTCACATGATGGTGTTATTTTGCAAACACTTGAAGCAAAATTCAACAATCCCATTCGGGCAGCCTTTGATCAAAATGAAATCCTCATTTTAGATGATAAGGGTGTGAAAGTTTTTGATCAAAAAGGCATGTTTAAATTTGCCTTTGGCAGCACTGGAAAACGTGATGGTGAGCTCTCCCATGCTTTGGGCTTGGCAATCACACCTACTGCTGTTTACATTGCCGACACAGGAAATCACCGTGTACAAGTTTTTAGTCGCAATGGCTTATTCCAAAGGGCAATAGGCAACTTTAAAAACGACACCGCCACTTTGGAAGACCCTTCTGCAATTGCTGCAGACAAACGTGGTTTGATATATGTTGCAGACTCTGAATTAAATAAAGTGTTCGTTTATGCGGCCAATGGGGAACTTAAACATCAAATTGGTGCGTCTGAAAAACATCCTCTAGCGTTTATAAAAATTTATGACCTTATGGTTGATCAAGAAAATGTTTTATACATCATGGCATCCACATTAAATAATCCATTAAGTGTCTGGATGTATCAGGATGCAGATTTCATTTACCGTTATTCTCCTACCGCTCAAGCCGCTAAAGCTGGTTTTGATCAACAGTGGGTAGCACCCTTCATCAATACGTCCCAAGACGTCAAAACACTTATCGCATCCGCAGATGCTTCCCTGCTGAGCACTACCGCATTAACCATAGATCCAACCAATGAATTGTTTGCTGCCAAAGGCGGCTTTTTCAGCGACACCACGTGGCTTTTTAATCGCATCCCCTACAATCGTTCTGCTATTGCCCTTGTAGATTTAACCCACCATGCTCGACATACATTTCAAATCCTTCGTGCACCAAAACAAGTGCGCCATGTTGTGATTGATGGTGATGAAAAAAACATGACTCTAGAATGGGCATCCAAAGGCCAACGTTTTTCTGGTTATTATCGTGTCTATGGTCGCAAAGGTATCTCATCACCTTTTGAAATGATTACACAAACAATTCAACCGCAACTCAAACACACACGCCAGCAACCTGATTTTACAGAATATCGGATTTCAGCGGTGAGCCCTCACGGCAAAGAGAGCAAGCTATCATCTGTCTACCAAGATGAATTTTGGCTAGGTTATCGCCAATATCAGGCTAAGCATTTTACCCAAGCATTACCTTTGCTTCTTCAGGCTACGGCCAACAATCCTAACCATGCCAGTGCTTGGCTCTATTTGGGTCAAAACCAACTAAAATTAGGCATGCTGGATAATGCTATAACTTCATTCAAGCAGCTTGCAAAGTTCCCCGCCTTAAAACAACAAGCGCTTCATCTACAAGCACAAACGCTTATGGAAAAACAAGCTTGGTTAGATGTGAAAGTATTGGTGGATGATGCTGAACAAAATAACACTGTGGATGCAATACTTTATAGCCTTGCTGCTAAAGCACTTATCCAAATGGATGATATCCCAAGTGCCATATATTACCTCGATCAAGCCGTAGCCCTTGAGCCAAGCTCACCTATTTGGCATCTCGCCCTTGCCCATACAAACTTTGAACTCGGCGCAAATGATCATGCTAAAGCTGAACTTGCCATTGCAAGCCAACTTGCAAGACAAGATGTCTTAGCTTGGCTTGATATTGCACGCAGCTATAAAAAACACCAACTCTTTGATGAGTCTATTTCTAGTTATAACAGTGCATTGTTGATTGCCCCCACCAATGAACAAGCTTTGTCAGAATTGGCTGTTTTACAATTGGAACAAAACCATCTGGATAAAGCACGATCACTTGCGACACAAATGACAGGTACACCTGCCTTAAAAGCCACCTCTTATTACATTCTTGGCCGCGTTGCCTTAGCAGAAGGCAAAGCACCTCAAGCATTGGCTATGTTGGCTAAAGCAGGACAAACAAACCCTTCTTCTCATATCTGGTTGGCCATGGCAGATGCATATGCTGCCTTGAATAATAGTAAACAAGAAAATGATTATCTGAAAAAAGCTATTGCTCTAGATGATCAAAATTTTGATATACACATGCGTTTGGCACAATCATGTGCCCTCCATCATGACACCCTCTGCATGCTCACTCATTTTGAACGTGCAACCCAGCTTGATCAAAAGAATATTGACGCACAATTGGGTTTTGCCAACGCACTTATCCAAGCTGGAAAAATGTTAGAATCTGATAACCATGCACAAAGAGCTTTAAAACTAGACCCCACATCAATCCCTGCACATTTAATACTTGCACGTAGCCAAAGTGCGAGAGGCATGATTCCCGATAGTATCGCAACCTTAAAAAAAGCTATCGCCTTAGATCATTCGAGTTTGCCCGCCCACCTTGATCTTGCACATGCCTATATTGCCAACCATATGTATGATGAAGCCATGGCAATCACTGAAAAAGCATCGCTTTTGGATGTATTAGCTGCCGCGCCGTTGGCACTGACTGGAGAAATTTACCTTGCACGCCAGTCTTTTGATGAGGCCATCGCTGCCTTTGAAAAAGCCATAACACTTGCACCTGAACACGCAAAATATAAGCAACAACTCAACATGGCATATTTACAGAAAAAACGCACAGTAGATGCTGGTGGTAATACCGTTGGCCCAAAACTCAAACATCTTCAATTCTCACGCGTATTTTCTGCTGCATACAAACAATACACAGACGTACCTGTCGGTAAACTTACCCTTGGCAACGAAGCAGGCATTGATTATACAAATGTAAAAATATCTTTATTCATCAAAGAATATATGGATTTTCCCACCACAACGACAATAGAAAATATTGCTGCGACCAGTGAAATAGAAATTCCCTTGCTGGCTGCATTTAATAATCGAATTTTAGATATTGATGAAGATACGGGTGTACAAACAGAAGTACGCGCTGAATATTATTTAGCAGGCAAACCTCATGTAGAAACACGCAATGAATCACTCACTATTTATGGCAAAAATGCCATTGCTTGGGATCAGCTTGATATGGTGGGTTCTTTTGCAACGCCTAAAGATGATGCGCTTGCTGTATTCACTCGCCAACTTATCAATGCTTACAATCCTCAAAAAGGTGCTGTAAACACCCAAATTGCAAAAGCCATGACAGTTTTTAATGGCCTATCTGCTTACGGTATCAAATACTTAGTCGATCCCAACACACCCTACGGCAAGCTTGATGCCACACAGCTAGATACCATCCAATTTCCACGCGAAACACTAAGGCAGCGCAGTGGTGATTGTGATGACTTATCCATTTTACTTGTTGCCGCTCTCGCCAACCTTGGCATTGAAACTGCCATTTTAGATGTGCCTGAACATTTGCTGATGATGTTTAACACAGGTGTGCCCGCTTCTCAAAAAGATAGCATAAGCTCCAATGATGAAGCACTTGCCATCATTGATGACGAAGTTTGGGTGCCTGTTGAAGCTACACTGATTGCCGCAAGCTTCACCGAAGCATGGGCCGAAGGTGCACGGAAATACCATTTGTATGGTCAACAAGCTAAAATGAAAATTATGCCCTTGGCGACGGCTTGGAAGAAATATCCACCCGTCACACTACCCCCTGCTGATTTTACTTTAACCATTCCAAGTGAAGATGTGTTAGGAAATAAAATAAAGAAAGAATGGGAAGTCTTGTCCGTCAAAGCCTTAGAGCGTCAGGTTCGCCCTTACCGTATCATGCTTGCTTTAGATCCAGAAAACGAACAAGCTCAAATGCAAATTGCAATTGTATATGCCCAGAATGGTTTGTTTAGCCGCGCAAGCACAGAGCTTGAACACATCTTGGCAAACAATGCAAGCAATCTGGCTGCACTCAACAACATTGGTAATATTCATTATTTACAGCAGGATTATCATAAAGCACTCAGCATGTATGAGAGAGCGCTTGAGGTAGCACCGAATAATGCTGATATTATGGTCAACATATCCATGGTGCATTATAAATTGGGTGATGCCATCAATGCTAAAGCTCTATTTGCGCAAGCAACAGAAGCCGATGAGCAAGTACCTGCACGCTACAAGGCATTAGCATTGTTGCTCAAACAATAGTGCTGCAACTGAAATTTGAATATTCAGTCAAAATTTTAATGCACGAAAAAAAGGAGAATGTATGAAATACCTCATGATTTTATTATTTACAGCAGGGCTATTATCCGGAGAAGCCATTGCTGCTGAGCAACAAAAAAACAGCACATATCAGGTGGTTCAATCAGAGCGCTCTTTTTTCAGCTCGTTATGGAGCCGCATCAAACGCATCATTCCGCGCAAGAGTGCCGTTGCAAGCACCACCACAGCTGTAATCGGTGTTCGCGGCAGTGAAACTACCGAAAGTGCCCTGCAACCCTACTGGCAAGGGGATTTGGCTTCAGATTCCACTTTTAAAAATGAT
>JAJFLD010000006.1 GCA_021772875.1 Ghiorsea sp.
CGGATGATGAATACCTTATTGATGAATACCTTATTGATGAAAGTGGTGAGGATCTAAAAAGTTCCAGTGCGCCTAAGCAACCCGAACCCAAGCACCATAGTATCTTGCCAACAGTGGTAATGATGCCTATCAGCGCAGATCATGGTTTCGAAATCTCAACTTGGTTAGAGCAAGTCAATCAAACAATGCTGTGCATTTTTGCCGCTGCACAAGATAACGAGCCTCTTAACACGGCTTCATTACACGAACACTTACATGTGCTACTGGAAAAAATTGAAATTTCTACAGCAATACTTGATGCTTTAGAACTTGAAATTAACAAAAACATTCTTGTCTCACTTCATGATCAACAGACTTATGCCGACTTGGCACAAAAAGCTATCATGATGATGTTATACACCATAAAAGTTGGACTACAACTCAAGCTTCAATATCAAGAGCTGTTGCCCTTTACTGTTGCTGCAATGTTACACCACATCGGTATGGCCATGATAGCAAACGACATTCGTCTTAAAACAGGCAAGCTTTCAAAAAATGAGCTTCAACAAATACGGCAATCACCTGAAACAGCTCTAACATACCTCAAGTCTTATGCTGTTGATGAACAAATCATGCTTGCCGTTTCACAAGCTTCAGAGCGTTATGATGGCAGTGGCCCTACTGGTTTAACGGGTTATGAAATCTCATGGATAGCACGTCTGGTGGGGTTACTTTCTATATTTGAAGCTTTGATTCATTTCCGCCCCTATCGACAACGTCTTTTGCCACGTGATGCTATTCGTAATCTGGTCAATCATCACAAAAAAGAATTTGACCCCGTCATGCTCAAAGCCTTGATTGAATCTATTTCTCTTTATCCCGTTGGCACTTTTGTACAAATCAATACCGGTGAAATTGGCTTAGTGATTAGCGTACATAATAAATTTCCTTTGCGCCCAATTATTCATATCAACATGGATAAACATGGCAATCTCATTACCGAACGTAGAATTGATTTAAAAAAACAACCCAACTTGATGATTAAAAAATGTATGTATGAAGAAGCTTTAGAAGAATTGCGCAAGGAACAAGGCCACTGATGGCTGTTAAAGTCACTAAAAAAAAACTTGAAGAAGCACTCGAAACTTATGCGAATCTGGTAGAAGTTTATCCTGATAACGAAGCATATTTACAGCGTTACGCAGATATGTTGCAAACCATTGGGCGTGATACCACTGCCACCATCACCTTACAGCATCTGCATGATGTTATTGTGCAACGCTCTGAAAAAGAAGCGGCTGAATTTGCCCAAAAATACCCCCAAATTGGGCGCATTTCACTTGATGAGGTTTTTAACGTTCAAGACAAACATACCATTGCAGGTAAAATTATTTTTGAATTGCTTGGTAAAGTTTGGCTGCGCCTGCATCAAAAGAAACTCAAAGAAGGACAAGTTGTTTATCATCACGATAGCCATAGCGACTCACTCACTTTGGTCCTTGCTGGTAGTGTTGAGGCATATGCTTTGCGCAATGATACTCGAATTTTGATTCAGAAAGTAGGCATGTATGATGTGCTTGGGGAACAAAGTTTTTTTCAACCTGGTCAAGTGGGTATTGATGCTTTCGTTAGTGCTGAGGGTGCAACCATTGTTCGCGTGCCTCGGAAAAAGCTAGCGCAGATGGTTGCAGGGAATAAACATTTAGCAACCATGTTGTCCCAACGAGCCCAATTTCGTCTGCACACTTATCTTGTCGCCACGCATCCCATTTTTAAAACATTACCTCTAAAATTATGCGCCTATTTATCCAGACATTTAAGCAGAAGAAGCTTTGAGGAAAAAAGTATGATTTTATCGCTGGGGCAAGATTCCGATGGTATTGATATGATTCTCTCAGGGGAGACTTGTTATCTGGCTTCGAACAAAGCTGGAAAAAAATTCATGCTTCCTCCGCTGCAGCAGTATTCACTTATTGGTAACCTTAAATTACAAAAAAATAACACTGAAACCACCGCCGAATTATATGCCAAAACCAAGGTAACCACTGCACACCTGCCATATCAAAATCTACTCAATGTCAGCTCAGCTTTCCCCCCCTTGCTGGAAAGGCTGCTACAACATGCCGAATTACAACAGCAACAAACAATTCGCGCTTTGACCAAACTAAAAACATCCGATTGATTAGTTTATAAAAAGACTACCGTAGTTTCAAAACCATAAACATTTAGCGAAGTGTTAAATTTTGCATAAAAAAAAGGGTGCAACATTGCTGTTACACCCTTTCAAAACTAAAGTTTTAGTGATTACTGAGGAACTACGTTTTCCGCTTGTGGACCTTTTTGACCTTGAACTACTTCCATAGTTACTTTTTGGCCTTCTTCCAAAGAACGGAATCCTTCAGAGTTAATCGCTGTGTGATGAACGAATACATCATCGCCACCTTCTTGCTCGATAAAACCGAAGCCTTTTTCATCATTGAACCATTTAACGGTTCCTTCAACTTGATTAGACATGTGTCAATCCTCTTTCTATTTACATCTATTTTCGTTGATTCTTTTTGAATAAGCCTAGCTTTAGAACTGCGCAAACTCACTAAAAATACTAACACGAACCTCGGCAGACTGATTCAAACAATTGCTTAGGTCAACATATATTTATCTGTTGCCTTACTTTGACATCAACGACCACTCATTTGCTGCAACCTAACTTTAACCTTTACTAAAGCATCAATCAGTAAATCATTCACAGATTCCTCATGTCCAACGCCAAAGCTTACCCTTAAGCTGCTTCTGGCTTGAAAGTCTGATACACCCATGGCAAGCAGCACATGTGATGGGTCACGTTTACCCGATGAACAGGCCGAACCTGAAGCAACTGCAAACCCCATCAAATCCATTTGCATAAGAAGCGTCTCCCCTTCTAAGCCGGGGATGCAAAACATACTTGTATTACCGGTTCGGGCATGACTTTTACCAAAAAAACATACGCTTGGTATCGCTTGCTGCAACTTCTCTTCAAAACTATCACGTAATACAGATACTTTGGCATAATCCAGCTTACCCAAAGCTGCGGCAAAACCAGAAGCACCTGTAACATACTCCGTGCCTGAGCGACGGCCTCGTTCTTGACCACCACCAATCAAAAAGGCATCGAGTTTGACTCCTCTTTTGGCCACGAGTAAACCTACACCACGAGGGCCTCCAATTTTATGCGCCGAAAAACTGACAAAGTCTGCATCCAAAACGCCAAGGTTGAGCTCAAGCTTGCCCAATGCTTGTACAGCATCCGTAAAAAAAAGTATGCCTCGCTCGCGACAAGCTAATGCCACTTCATGCACAGGCTGAATAACACCCGTTTCATTGTTTGCCCACATCAAACAAACCAGCTTTGTATCCTCTTGGCAGGCTGCCATCAAAGCGGCAACATCCATCTTGCCGTCGCGTTCTGGTTTCACCATGGTATATGTCCAACCCGCATAACGATGCGCCCATTGTTCAACGGCTTGTAAAACTGAAGGATGTTCAATGGCAGAAAGCACAATATGCCCCGTAGCAGCCCCTGCCATCACACCTTGAATCACCATATTATTAGATTCAGTGCCACCAGATGTAAAAACTAAACTTCCTGATTCAACTCCAAAGTATTTGGCCAAATCATCTCTTGCATCATCAAGCTTTCTCCGTGCATTACGCCCAGCCCAGTGTAGGCTTGAAGGATTGCCAAAAGCTGTCTTGCCAACATCTTCTAGGGCAGCGCTTACTTCCTGCAATTGTGGGCATGTTGCATTATAATCAAGATAGTATTGTTTCATCATGTGCCGAAACTTACTGCTTTGAGAGCGTTTTTTCGACGGCTTTAAGTGTATTTAAGAAATCTTTATCATCACACACATTTTGAATCGTTACAGTTTCAAGGAAAAATTTGATATGCAGCCCCAATGCTGACCATAAATTATGTGTGCCACAGCGGCTTCCTCGGTGACAACCTGTCTCGTCGGTTTTGCACATCGTTGTTTGAATTGTTTCATTCACCGCACTCATAATATGAGATATGGTGATATCCTTTGGCTCTACAGCCAACAAATACCCGCCGCCTGGGCCACGCACAGACTCAACTAAATTATTTTCGCGTAATTTCCGGAAAAGTTGCTCCAAATACGACAAAGAAATAAATTGGCGTTCTGAAATAGATGATAGGGTAATTGGCCCTTCATTTTGATGTTTTGCCAAATCTACCATGGCAGAAACAGCATAACGTCCTCTACTTGTTAGTTGCATATCAAAGCCTCCATTCTACTATAAAATATTTTGTGATTGTCGGAGAATGTTATACCCGACTCTTTTAGTCAAGTTTAAGAATCGCTATTGTTTTGACCAATGCCATTCCAAACGTAAGACTAACGCCATGCGCCCTGCTACTCTTACCATTCATTTAGGCCATTTGGCTTTGAATTATCGTTTATTACACAAACGCGCAGGCTCCAGTGAAATCATGGCTGTGATTAAAGCCGATGCTTATGGCCATGGTTTATTCGCCGTGTCAGACACCTTGATACAAGAAGGGTGCAAAACGTTTGCTGTCACCGATGCAGCAGAAGGTGCTTTGCTTCGACAACATACACACCATGATATCAACATCATTTTACTCTCTGGTATTTTTGATGCTGAAGATGCTCTTTTATGTCAAACATATAAACTTACCCCTGTCTTAAGCCAGCTCGAACAAATCAATCATCTCAAAACCGCCCATTATGTCGGCAATGTTTGGCTTAAAATAGATACGGGCATGGCGCGTATTGGCGTTGAGTCATTAAGCGCTTTTATTACACAAATGAAAGATCATCCCTTTAATATTGTCGGTTTGATGTCACACCTTGCTTGCGCTGACACACCTGAATCACCACTCAACCGCATGCAACTGGATGCTTTTCGTCAGCTACAACAAACAACACATTTTCCTGCTTACAGCTTATTAAACAGTGCTGGTTTGATTGCTTTATCATCTCAAATTGAAACCGATGTTGTGCGGCCTGGCATTGCTTTATATGGTGATGAACCCATCCCTTCCCAGCCGCTTGGCCTCAAGCCTGTAATGCAACTGGGCAGTAAAATCATGCAAATTCGCCCTATTAAAAAAGGGCAAAGTGTGTCTTATGGTGCCACTTGGATAGCACCAACAGATATGCTGATTGCTGTTGTAGCCTTGGGTTATGCAGACGGTTTACCACGTTTATTATCCAATCAAGGACAAGCACTGCATGAAAGTGGCTACTTACCTATTGTTGGGCGTATTTGTATGGACTATTGTCTTCTGGCTGTAACTTCAAATACCGTGCAAGCAGGTGACGAAGTCATCTTTTTTGGTTATGCTCAACATGCACCAACAGCTGCTGAAGTTGCACAACAATGCCAAACCATTTCATATGAATTATTTACAGGGATGCAACCACGTTTAACACGCCATTATCTTTAAAGGAGCAAAAGATGAGTCAGGAAAATATTGAATCTGTTCTAGACGAAACACGGGTATTTGAACCACCCCAATCAGACACTTCCTTTTCATCCATTGCCGATTGGCAACGTGCATGCGACAATTTTGAAGCGGATTTCGAAGGCACCTGGGGCGATTTGGCTCGCCAAAACCTTACTTGGCAAAAGCCTTTTCACACTGTGCTCAACAGCGACAAACCTCCCTTTTACCGCTGGTTTGAAGATGGCAATATCAACCTCTCAGAAAACTGCCTTGATAGGCACGTCAACAATGGCTTGGGCGAACGCACAGCGATTATTTGGGAAGGTGAACCTGGTGACGTGCGCCATATTTCTTACCAACAATTATTAGCTGAGGTTTGCCAAGCCGCCAATAGCCTTAAAACACTTGGCGTCGTCAAAGGGGATCGTGTCATTATTTATATGCCCATGATTCCTGAAGCTGCGGTGGCCATGCTGGCATGCGCTCGCATTGGAGCCACCCATTCAGTGGTGTTTGGCGCATTTTCTGCCCAAGCTTTACGCGATCGCGTTGAAGATGCTGCTGCCACATTAATTATCACTGCTGATGGTGGTTATCGTCGCGGGGCTGTACATAGTTTAAAAAACAGTGTCGATGAAGCATTGAGTCAAGGTTGCCCAAGCTTGAAACATGTTTTGGTGGTCAAACGTGGCCAAAATGATGTGAACTGGGTAGACAATCGTGATATAGATTGGACAACTTTGTTGACTCAACAAGCCACAACCTGCCCACCAGAAACCATAGCCTCTGAACATCCGTTGTTCATCCTCTATACTTCAGGCTCCACGGGAAAACCAAAAGGCATTGTACACAGTACTGGCGGATATTTACTTTGGGCACATCTTACCATGTTATACAGCTTTGATTTCAAACCTGCATCTGATGTGTTTTGGTGTACTGCTGATGTTGGTTGGATAACAGGACACACATATTCGGTCTATGGGCCTTTATCCAATGGCGGTACCACCGTGATGTATGAAGGTGTGCCAACTTACCCCGACGCTGGCCGTTTATGGAAAATATGCCAAGACCATAAGGTAAGTATTTTTTACACTGCACCCACCGCCATTCGAGCCTTAAACAAAGCAGGTGATCAGTATCCCAACGCTTATGATCTTAGCAAATTACGCGTCTTAGGCACGGTGGGTGAGCCCATCAATCCTGAAGCTTGGATGTGGTATTATAAAGTGATTGGTGGTGAGCGTTGTCCTGTTGTTGATACCTGGTGGCAAACAGAAACTGGCGGGCACATGCTCGCGCCCATGCCTTTTGCCACGCCAACCAAACCCGGTTCTGCAACCCATGCTTTGCCTGGTATCGCTACTGAAATAGTGGATGCTCAAGGTGATGTTGTGCAAAAAGGCGGCGGGCTTTTGGTCATCACCAAACCTTGGCCATCCATGCTGCGTGGTATTTGGGGCGATGAGGTACGTTTTATTGAAACCTATTGGCAGAAGTTTGCCGATAAAGGTTATTATTTCGCAGGTGATGGTGCCCGCAAAGATGAAGATGGTTATTTTTGGATTATGGGGCGTGTGGATGATGTGTTGAATGTATCAGGGCATCGTTTGGGCACCATGGAAATTGAGTCTGCACTTGTATCCCATGATGCCGTGGCAGAAGCTGCTGTGGTAGGTTGCCCCGACGATATCAAAGGCGAAGGCATTTTTGCCTTTGTGATTCTCAAAACAGCAGTCACAGAAGGTCTTGAACAAGAGCTACGTGCGCATGTAACCAAAACCATTGGCGCTATTGCTAAACCTGATGTGATTCGTTTTACAGAAAACTTGCCCAAAACACGTTCAGGTAAAATTATGCGCCGATTATTGCGTGATATTGCAGCAGGCCGTGAAATCACTTCCGACATTTCTACACTAGAAGATCAGGCTGTGGTGGCACAATTACAAGGTAAAACTGTATCGTAACAGAACACACAACATTTTATGCCCCTATTGCCAAACACGCGGCAATAGGGCGCATCTATTTGACTGGCACGGCAGTCATGATGTTATTGCTTCTGGCATGGCATTTTTCTATTCAAGCTGCCGCCCATCAGGCAACACTTATTCAAGTTCGGACATGGATGAAGGATATGGGTGCTACGGCTGGTGATGTGCAGTTTCGCCTGTTGCGTGGCGCACTCACCATACGCAATGTGAAAGCAACGCTACAAGGCAATCCGTTGGAAATTGAATATCTATTTCTAAAAGGTAATCCCGCATCTATCACGTCTCATCAACCAACTTTGCAACATATTGATGTTGAAAACATCACTTTGAATGCGCAAGTGCTGTCACAATCATGGCAGGATCTGAGCTTTAACCTGCCCGCTTCACTTCAAACTATCTTTCGTCATGCAAAGCAAATTACTTTTCACCAAGGTATCATCACACATCTCAAAAATTCGCCAGACCTGCACCTGCAACGCCTACACATTTCTGGCCCAACCAATAACAGACAGATACAAGGTTTCGGTTTCAGCGATAACCCTAATCAAACTTGGCAGTTGAATAGCAAAATACCTGAAAACACAGCCGAGACAAGTGGCGAAATAAACGCCAATGATGATGCTGGGAAAATACAGCTGCAATGGACTGGCGCGTGGCAGGCTCACAATATGAAAGTAACGTTTGAACGCACGACAGCGGCACAATCATCCATCAAGGCTGTGTTCAAGCAAGAAAATAAGCATTGGACTGGTGATATCCATACGCGGTCTTGGCCCATTGATTTCAACATCGGCCACTCAAATATTACTGGCCACATTGAATTTTTAGGTACCCCAAAAGCATGGCAAATGAAGAGCGATAAAATCCAATGGGACAATACCTCTTTCTCTCTCCACAAAACAACTGTGCAATCGATGTTAAGCCATCGTTTCGCCATCGATAATAAAGAGAAAACACTCAGCATCAAACGCTTAGATATCCAAGGTATGGCTGTGCAACTCGAGACCAATCAACCCATTCTGCCTTCCACCACTTGGTTAGTATCTGCACCAAACATCAACATTCAAGCGTTAAACACTACCATCATGGTCGCTAATGAGCCTATTTATCTCCCTCTTTTAAGTGGCACAGCTCACCTTCAAAATCAGGCGCTACTGTTTGATGTCTCAAGCCCCGCCGATGAACATCAATTCTGGAGGATTCAAGGCTATAAGCAGGGTTTGGTACATGTCTCTGGCCTAGACATCCCCTTATGGCGATTACGCAACCTTATGCCTCATCCTATTCAGGAGCAGGCACTTACCATGCAAGGCATCACATCACTCGACTTAAATGTGATTCCCCATCAAGCATGGTCCACCACAGGCACTATTTTAATTTCAGACCTTACACTTGCATCAGAAGACCAAAGCTTTAAAGCCCAAGCTTTGCAACTTGAAATACAACAAGCCAATGATCTCGGGGTGCAGCAAGCAACAATGCATGCCAAACAATGGGACATGGCATTCCCCCTGACACCAAGGCAGGCTTGGTCAGATAACTCTCATTTGGATGAATGGGCAAAAATTCCTTGGGCATTCCAAGATGTTACATTTCAAGATGGCAAGATAACCATGGGCCATGAAAAACAGGTCTGGGTGCAACATGCCCAGCTGCATGTACAAAACTGGCAAACTGCTTCTATCCCAGCCACCCTGCAATTGGCAGGTGATATAGACCTCGCCCCTATCCAAGCATCAATGAGCTTGCAACAAAATGAAGCTAAAACTATGCAATGGCAGCACTTAAAATTAAATATTCGCGATGCAAATATGTTTAATTTACTGGCTTGGGCATCTATTTCCAAGCTCCCTCAAATCGAAAAAGGTCATTTAACGCTTAGTGTAGAGGCCAATCAAATCAACCACGCTATTCAAGGCCATGCAGATTTAACCTTGGATTACTTACATTTGATTGAACCGACCCCCAAAGAAAATTATCTCCAACAACAATTGGGTTATCCAACACAACGTGTCATACAGCAACTCAGCAATAATCATGTTTTGAACATCAGTAATGATTTCCTAGGCACTCAAAGCTGGGACACTTTGATGGCGCAAGCATTACTCGTCGATGTACAAGACAAACTTGCCCAACCCACAATCAGCAATCATGATAGTGAAAAAAATACCCGTGAATTCCTTGGTAGCGTGCGCATACACAAAAAAAAGGCGCTCTCGCACAACGAAAGAACACGTTTGCGTAAGATGATAAAGGTGATAAAAAAACATAAACATGCATATGTCGAACTCACCCCAGATTTGGGCACAGCCAAGCTCAACGATGAGCTGCTTGGACAAATTCGACAAACACAATCGTTGATTAAACTGTTTCTCCATCAACGCGGGATCAAACTAAAACAAATTTATACTCTTTGGCCACAGGAAAAACACCATAGCACCCGTGATGTTGGTGCCATTCACATCAACTTGGTCAAATAAGCCTCATGCAAGGAAAAGCTTGCATCCAAGCATCAATCACACTAGAAA
>JAJFLD010000051.1 GCA_021772875.1 Ghiorsea sp.
TAACACTGCATGTGCCGCTTTTGGATGCGACTCGTCATTTGATTAATGCTGATATTTTGAAGAAAATGAAACAAGGCTCAATTTTGGTCAATTGTGCGCGTGGTGGCATTGTGGATGAGAAAGCATTGTATAAAGTGTGTAAATCTAAGCATTTGCGTGCGGCAGCTCTTGATGTATTTGAAGAGGAGCCGGCATACGACAATCGTTTATTCAGCTTAGATAACGTCACACTAACACCACATATCGGAGCATGCTCTGATGAAGCGCAAGAGAATGTTGCCGTGCAAATTGCCGAGCAAATGTCAGATTATTTACTCACTGGTAGTGTGACCCATGCTGTTAATGTGCCATCTTTATCCGAAGAAGAGGCCAAGGCGCTTGCACCCTTTATGGGGCTTGCGGGTTCTTTAGGGCAATTTATGGGCCAAGTGATGCGCCCAGCTTACACTAAAATCAGCGTCAGATTTGAGGGTAGGGTAAGTAAATTGAATCGGCCACCGATGTTAAACGCTATGCTTCAAGGGCTGTTGTCGCAGAGTATGGATGAAGTCAATACAATTAATGTACAAATGCTCGCCAAAGAACGTGGCATAAGTATTGAAGAGATTTCTAGTGATGGCTCAGATCATTTCTCAAGCTTGATAAGCTTGCAAGTGAGTGGTGATGATGGGCAACGCAGTGTTTCAGGCACTATTTTTGATGCAAAAAATCCACGCTTGGTCAGTGTTGATGGCTGTGAGCTGGAGCTTACGCCACAAGGCAGGCTCTTGTTTATTGAAAATGAAGATAAACCTGGTGCGATTGCAGATATCGGTTCAATTTTGGCAGCGGCCAATATTAATATTGGTAACTTCCGCCTTGGCAGGCGTGAGGATAAGGCGGAAGCAGTGGCTTTGGTATCAATTGATTCAGAACCAGATGCTGATGTGATGATAGCACTGGAATCATTAAAAAGTGTGATTACTGTTCGTTACATTTATTTGGAGGGTTTGTGAGCACAATAAAGCCTATTCTTGGCCTAGATGATGCATTTGGCGCACGCGCTAAGGCATTAAGAACACTACAATTTAAGCTTCGTGAAGTGTATGAAAAAGCTGGTTTTTCAGAAGTTATACCAACACTTGTTGAGCGCCCTGAGGCTTTGAATTCGGGCGCTGGAAGCTTTTTGTCGGATCAAACCGTTGTGTTTACCGACCCTGCTGATGCAGGATTATTGGCCATTCGCCCAGATATGACGCCTCAGATTGCGCGTATTGTGGCAACACGTTTAACCCACAAAGCCATTTTAAAGCTACATTATTCAGGGCAGGTGATGTTGGCGCGGCCTGATGTACGTACGGGTTCTCGGCAACAATGGCAAACAGGCGTTGAATGCCTTGGTCTTGCCAGTGTTGATGGTGATGTTGAAGTCATGCATTTGGCAGCTTTATCTATGGCCGCAGCAGGATTTACACGGCCTGTGTTGCAAGTAGGGCATATGGGGCTAATCGCTGCTTTGATTGAAGGTACAAAAGCATCTTTGGAAACATGGGTTGATTTGATTTCACGTTATTCACCCGAAGATATTACCGCACACTTGGCAACAGAAACATTGTCTGATGCTGCCAAAAATGCTTTAAAAGCACTAAGCGCAGGTGGAGCAGATGCCGATTGGTTATTGGCCAATAAAGGTCAAATCAATGATGATTTTGATACCGCAGCGGATGATTTATTAAATCTTGTTCGCACTGTGGAAAACAAACTCTCGGGTGAAGTTGAGATTGTGATTGATGCAGCTGTGACGCCGCGCTTCTTATACCATAGTGGCATGGTTTTCACTGGTTTTGCTAGTGGTTCATCACACGCTTTATTGCATGGTGGGCGTTATGATGAAATGATGGCGGCACATGGTCGCGACATGCCAGCCATTGGTTTTTCATTTGATTTATGGGCATGGTTAGACAACACCTAACCAACAACACGATTAAAATAGTTATAAGCAATATATCTTGAGGATTATATGACAAACACAATAGCAATTGGTATTCAATGGGGCGATGAGGGCAAGGGGAAAATTGTTGACCTTCTCGCACCTAAAATGGATGTGGTAGCACGTTTTCAAGGCGGCCCCAATGCTGGGCACACCTTGGTCATCGGCGATCAGAAAACAGTTTTAAACCACATCCCATCGGGTATTTTGCATGCCAATATTTTAAGTTTGATTGGTAATGGCACGGTGGTTGATCCTTTCCGTTTGGTTGAAGAATTGGATATGTTGATTGCCGCAGGTATTCCAGTGGCTGAGCGTTTGCGTATCTCTGATCGCTGTCAGTTGATTCTTCCCTATCACAGAGCATTAGATGCAGCACGTGAAGTTGCAAAGGGCGAAGCTAAAATTGGCACCACAGGGCGTGGTATTGGCCCTTGTTATGAAGATAAAACTGCACGCCGTGGTATTCGTTTGGTGGATTTGAATGCGGATGATTTGGATGCGCGCATTGATGAAAACTTACGTTATGTGAACTTTATGCTGGTTGAATTTTTGGGTGCTGAAGCTGTGTCTAAGGCAGCTGTTGTAGAAGCACTGGATTTGGCGCGTGAACGTTTGTTGCCATTGGCAGCGGATGTACCCTTGATTCTGCATGAGAATATCAAAGCGGGCAAAAACATCTTGTATGAAGGTGCACAAGGCTCAATGCTTGATGTTGATCATGGCACATATCCTTTTGTTACATCATCAAACACTGTTGCAGGTGCTGCCCTTGCAGGGCTTGGTGTTGGCCCAGAGCAGGTGGATGAAGTGTTGGGCATTTGCAAAGCATATACCACACGTGTGGGTTCAGGCCCATTCCCTACAGAATTATACAACGCCGATGGTATGGAAGATGCCTCTGGTCAGCATATGGCTGAAAAAGGACAAGAGTTTGGTGCAACTACAGGTCGCCCACGTCGCACAGGTTGGTTTGATGCGGTGGTGGTACAACATGCGGTTCGTATCAATGGTGTAACGGGTTTGGCTATCACCAAGCTTGATGTATTGGACGGGCTTGAAGAAGTGAAATTATGTGTGGGTTATGAGCATCATGGTCGTCGTTTACAATCCATTCCAGCATGTGCAAAAGCGTTGTCCGAATGTGTTCCCGTATACGAAACTTTAGCAGGTTGGTCTGAAAACACTTTTGGTTTAACGGATGTAAACAAGCTTCCTGAAGCAGCGAAAAAATTGTTACAACGCATTGAAGAAGTGTGTGGTTCGCCCGTTAAAATGCTTTCTACAGGCCCAGATCGCGATCATATTTGTCATCTGTAAGTGAAAAAACATTCAGTGAATTCTTTTGCATGTTTGAAGCATGAAGAATTCACTGAATATTTGAATATAGTGATTCATGAATATGCTTACCATCATGCTCGCGCAGGCGGGCATCCACCAACCTATCACGCTTTGCAATTTGTGGATTCCCTTCTTCAAGGGAATGACGGTAAAAGGTAAGTCAATTTATGAATTATACTATAGCTTTAAATAATAGCTTCTTCACCCAATAAACCAGCGGTTTCATCAGGATCAAGTTCAGATTGAAAAACATCAAGAGCTTCGGATGCAACCAAGGGATCAGCAAATCTTGCCAAGTGCACAAGTGCATCACCTTCATACACAAGCGGTAAGTTGGTTCGCCCAATGACGATGCCAGTATTGGGTGATAAAATAGCTGTTTCCATTTCACCATAAGGCTCTGAAACATAACCTAAAATATCACCTTTACTGACATTGCCACCCAATTTAACGGTCAAACGCATAATACCGCTTTGTGGCGCACGAATCCAAAAGTTGGATTTGACCGTGCGTGGAATGACTTTTGTTTTACTCTTTTGGTGATGCAACATATCCAACTCACGTAATACGTTAACAACGCCACGCACGCCAGCTCGAATACTCACTTCATCAAATCTTAGCGCTTCACCAGCCTCATAAACCAGCCAAGGAATGCCTTTTTCAACGGCAGCTTGGCGAATGGTTCCTGGGCGTAAAGATGCATCAATAATCAAGGGTGCTTGAAAGGCTTCAGCCAGTTGTTTGGTTTCTGGGTCGTCCAAGGTTGCTCGAATTTGCGGGTAGTTATCTCGGTGTACAGCTGCCGTGTGCAAATCAATGCCATGGGTAGCATGGCTAACAACTTCTTGCATAAAGATATGCGCTAGCCTGCCTGCAAGAGAGCCTTTTTCCGAACCTGGAAAACAACGGTTTAAATCGCGTCTATCAGGCAGATAACGACTCATTTGGATAAAACCATAAATATTTACAATAGGCACGGTAATCAAAGTACCTTTTAAACGGGAAAGCGATTTTATGCGCATCACCCTACGGATAATTTCAATGCCATTGATTTCATCACCATGCAGAGCGGCACAGACAAGCAAACAAGGCCCTTCCTTTTTACCATGCACAACATGGATAGGGATGTGTAACTCAGAATGGCTTGCCAAAGGTGGGAGAGTAAAATCTACGGTTTGCCGTGTTCCCGGCTGTATGGTTTTGCCACCAATTGTGATTGCTTGGTTCAAAATATCTTATCCTTGACCACGGGTTTTGGTATTGGCTTTTGTTGCATGTTTTTCAATGCATTTAATGATTAAGCTAGCAACATCTTTGCCTGTCGCTTTTTCAATGCCTTCCAAACCAGGTGATGAATTTACTTCCATGACCACAGGGCCATGATTAGAGCGCAATAAATCTACACCAGCGACGTTTAGCCCCATGATATTGGCGGCACGCACAGCAGTTGAACGCTCTTCAGGGGTGATGCGCACCAATTCCGCAGAACCACCGCGATGAAGATTGGAGCGGAACTCACCTTCTTTACCTTGGCGTTTCATGGCTGCAACAACTTTACCATCCACCACAAAGCAACGAATATCAGCACCACCAGCTTCTTTGATAAATTCCTGCACCAAAATATTAGCATTCAAACCAAGGAAAGCTTCAATCACACTTTCAGCAGCTTTTCGGTTTTCAGCAAGCACCACACCAATACCTTGTGTACCTTCAAGCAGTTTGATAACAAAGGCGTTACCACCGACAGAATTTAATAAGTCATCAATATCATCTGGGCTACGTGCAAAACCTGTAACAGGTAGGCCAATGCCTTTTCTTGCTAGCAGCTGTACTGAGCGTAATTTATCTCTTGAACGCGAGATGGCGACAGATTCATTGAGAGGATACACCCCCATCATTTCAAATTGACGCAACACTGCTGTACCATAAAATGTTACTGAAGCGCCAATACGCGGAATCACTGCATCAATGCCTTCAATTTTCCGGCTTTTGTAGTGTATGGAAGGTTTCATTGACGTGATATTCATATAACAACGCAAATGATCCAACACTTCCACTTCATGTCCATGTTGTTTTGCTGCTTCCATCAAACGTCTTGTTGAATAAAGTTTTGCATTGCGAGATAAAATAACAATTTTCATGTGTTCTTCCTTGTTGTATCCGTTTTTGTGTTCATATTGCCGCAAAGGTAAGATTGCCCAGGATTGACCAAAAATTGATCTGTCATGGCTGTTCTGCCTAACAACATACGAAACTTCATGTTCTCGCGGTTGGTCAGTGTGATTTCAATATTCTTGGTGATGCCACCCAAACAAATGGGTGTTGTAATCACAGGGCGCAATTCAGTATGTCCACCTGAATCAGTGACATTGCGCTCATCTAAAAGGTCTGCAACACAAAGCTTTACTGTGTTTAAATCACCTTGAAAAGGGTGAATGTAAAAGCGCACCTTTGTTTTATCATCTTCACGAAAGGTATTGAGTTCAAAAGTGTGCAAGGCAGAGGTGCGGGCACCTGTATCTATTTTTGCTTTGATACATGCAATGCCAAGCTCTGGCAAACTAAGCCATTCGCGCCAACCTAATGTGATTTGATTCATATATGATGTTCTCTGCGCATGCCTTATTTATTTTCAATGGTTACTATTGATTTCAAATCATAACTTTAGCAAAGGTCTTTAGCAACTCATGTTGATGTTATTCTACAAAGCCCTGCAAAGTCGCAATAAGTGCAGCTTTGCGTATTTTTAGGGGCCACATTTGTTTCGCCTGCCATAAACGCATTGGCAAGTGTGTTTAATGTTGCGCGCCAGTGTTGGGTAAGCGCATTCCAGTCTTCAGGTTGATTTATACTACCTTTGAATGCTTTGATTTTGGGTAATATGTCAGCACTTTGAGCAAATCCCACAAAGCCCAAACCTTGATAACGTACTTGCGCAAAGGCAAGTGCATCAACGCTCAAACCTTTGTCTTGCTCTGCGATGAGATAGGCTGGTAATTGCGGTGTTTCAGGCCGCTCGCCCAATGCTTTACTGGCACTGGATTCACCTGTTTTGTAGTCTAAGATAATCCTATGCCCATTGTGATCTACATCCACGCGATCTAACTTGGTATGCAAGGTTAAATCGCCAAGTTTTAAATTGCGCCATTGTTCATGTTCAACCACTTTAAATGGAACGCGTTGTGATTCGAGCAATAACCATTGTTCAATGATTGATAACAAACGTCTTTCTTCCAACCATTGCATATCAGCGGGTACAAAGCGCTGAATACTGTCCCAAGAAGCATCAATGCAAACTTTAATTTCAGCAAGTAATGTTGTTGCTTCAATCAACGCTAAAAGTGCCGCTTGGCTTGGGTATTTTTGCCAAAACAATTCCAACACTTTATGTAATAACGTGCCTTGTTCGCGGCTATTCAAACCTCGGCTGGGTATTTCAAGGCCTTCGAGCTTGAGCCTATATTTCGCAAAAGCTTGAAATGCACATGCCGATTGGGATGCCAAAATACCTGTGCCGCCACGAATGGTTTCCACGCTTGCAACGGGCAAGTTTTGTGCTGCCATGTCTTGCAGCGGTGTTATATTATTTTGTAGTTGAGTGGCATAACGCTGCGATTGAAAAGCCAGCTCCTTTTCTTGGCTTAAGCCATTTAAGAAAGGGGAAGGTAACACGTCCTGTTGATCACGTGTTTTGGCATAACTGACATGCAAGTGGGGCGTGACATGTAATAAATGAGACCAAACATTTTGTGCATACAACCACTCACGTTCACTGTTGGCATGTGGTGTTTGATGTAATATTTGGATTTCAATAGGGATTAATGGGTGAGGCCGCGCGGCTGGAGGCCAAGTATTATCATCCATGCTGAGGATAAAAGCTTGGTCAAAATGAAGATTACTGGCTTCGAGAAAACCCATGATTTGAACATTCGCCAAACCAGGCGCTGGGCGAAAAAGCTGCTCAAAAGCAAACTCCTGTAAACGCCCTAAAGCTTGTGTCCAAGATAATAAACCACAGAAATCATCCAAGCTACTTAGTTGATGTACCATGTCTTGCCAGCCTTGCAACTGAGCAATTTCATGTGGCTTTCTAGCCATGTTATGCCAGCCGAAGTCGTTTAATATATCATCGACCAAAAGCAGCCATGACGACAACAATTGCTTGCCTGAAAATTGCTTTTTCTCAACTAGGCGCTGACTTAAATTTTGTAAGTGCTGTTCAAATAGCGGTGTGCTGGTTTCATGATGCTGGCAGATATGTAAAAGTTGTTTCAGGCTGATATAGTTGTTGTTTTGAGCACGTAATTTCACATCCAAAGCGGCACGATGCACAACTTCTTCATCAAAACCAGCCGAGTAGGGGTTCAATAGTAATGTTGAAATATTTTGATAATCAAATTTTTGCTGCCTTGTAAATGATAATAGGTTTAAAGCAGCTTGAATCATGGGTTGTTTTGCCAATACGGAGCCAAGGGATAAATTAAAATATTGCCCTTGCATATCGGCGTTGTTTTCTAAGCTCAATTCAGGCGCGAGTTCTTCGGCAAAGATTTGACAAATCAGCGAAACACGTTGCTCTAAATCAGGAATAAACACACCGATTTGAGCATCTGTTTTTTGATTGATGATTTGCCGAATATGCTGACAAACAAAACGAATCTCGCTTTCTTCATCGTGGTAGGTTTGTAAAACAACTGCTGCTGGTTCGTTATCATGACAAACTTGCATGATATTAAAGCCTTGCTGGCTAAGTTGCTTTAAAAAAGTTTGTTGTGCAGGAGACAAAGCATCAAAACCATCTAAAATGAGTGTGTGTGTTTGTTGTTCTGGTTTGATGTTTGTTTGGCTTAACAGACTTAATATTTCATGTCTTTGGATAAAGTTGTTGGCCTGCGCTTTGTGTTGCACTTCTTTAGCCCAGCGATAAAGAGCTGTATGTTCTTCACCCCCCGATAACAAACACGCAGGATCAATAAAATAATCAGCTAAAATTTGCCAAGCTTCCATGGCCTGCTTGCTTAACGACTTAACATTTAAAACAGGTGTTGATTCATCTTCAGCGACAACATCACGCCAGAGTAAGGCTTCTTGTTGTTGGCTGAGCAAGAGCCCTTTGCCATGGTTTAACCACTGCTGTTGCAGCCAGACTTGCCAATGACAAATATGAGGTGTGGTCCACGCTTGTTTATTTTGATTGATTTGTAGTTGTTCGTATTGTTTTAAGCGAAAGCGCGCCAGCCTTTGGTTGGCTGTAATGGTTGTTGCCCCTTTTGCCAGTAAATCATGGATTTGACTTGCTGTTACTTGTGCAAACATAGACTCACTCTTGGGGTTGTTTTTGCTTTTCAAGAACCACGCCAGGCACAAAGTTACCTTGGGCATCAATATGGGCGGGAATATAGGTTTTTTTTATCGCAGGACTATCATCCATGGTCCAAATCAAAAAGCCTGTACAGGTTAAACTTAGGGCTATCCAAGCCAGGATGAAAAGTCGAGAAGGGAAATGGGAATGTTTGGGGGTGATATCAATAATTTCGGGTTCATTGCGTTGAGCTAACCACTGATAACGTATACGAAACCATATTAAACGTAAAAACAACATCAAGAGTGCCGGGCCAAAAAAACCGAGTAGGGTAAAGAAAAAATAACGCATCATGTTTGCAATAATACCCTGAGTTGTCCGGCATAAGCAATAGGGTCTAATTCTTTGCCTGTGCGTTGCGACTCATAAACCGACTCGGCCAAGACTTCTAAGATCATATGAATCACCTCATGCCTATCTTTTTTGAGTGTCATCATTTGTAGCTCCATAAGTTTGGCAGCTTCGGGAGGGTGTTTGGTGGCGAGTTGTTCTTCAATGGCAAGGTGTAATGATAAATGCAAATAAGGATTCATGCCATCATCCAATTGGAAATCACGTTCTAAGAAGTCTTCCATGTCATCAAAAAAATGATGGTATTCAGGGTGCATAGCAATCACCCTAGCAATACGTACTTCCAAAGCATTTAATGGCAAATCAGCTTGCGCTTTTTGCCACGCATCCCAAAAAATTTGACGGTGGGCGCGAAGTTGTTCTCGGCTAGGTTGTTGCGTGGTTGAAGGCATATAAGTCCTTGTGAGCTGTATGCTCATTCACATGAATTGATAGAATCATAGCTGTAACATAATGATGGTGGTTGTTTTTGTCGAGGCACTATCCCGATGAGCTATCAAACAGATGAAAACCCACAATTTTTGAAGGTGTGAATACAAATAAAACATTGCCTACCTACCTAAATTTTGTTTAAGATATGCCTCTATGCCTAATTTAATAGTAAAAAACCCTAGTGGCGAGCAGCGTTTTTCAATTGAAGGCATGGTTACCATTGGGCGCCATGCAAGCAATTCGGTTTTTATACAAGAGAGCACTATTTCTAAGCACCATGCTAGGATTCAAAAAATTGGCGACACCTATATTTATGAAGATCTAAATAGCTCTAACGGATCATTTCTTAATGAATTACGAATTAAGAAACAACCTTTAAAAAATGGTGATACGATAAGAATCGGCAAAATTTTCTTGGTTTTTGAAGATGAGAATGAAGTCGATGATGATATAAGCTCAATGGTCAATTTCGATCAATTTGATGAAAATGAAGATGCAGCTTATGAAGAACGTGTCATCATCAATGCACTTGGTCATTTTGCGCCAGAAAATGAAGTCAGTGACCTGAATATGTTGCGGGTGGATTACGAAAAGCTTCGCTTAGGCCAAGCCTTGCTGCAACTCATTGGCATGGAGCGCGATTTAAAAACTTTGCTTAACAAAGCTTCAAAACAACTTTTGTACATGTTTAGAGCAGATCGCTGTGTGATTTTACTGGTGAATGGCGCTGGTAATTTTGAGGCCAAAGCCGTGCAGAGTGTTAAAGTGTTGGATGCGCCTGTTTCTGTTTCAAAGTCGGTATTAAAAGAGGTGCAAACATCCAAAACTGCGGTATT
>JAJFLD010000052.1 GCA_021772875.1 Ghiorsea sp.
TGGTACCGGGGACTGGACTCGAACCAGCACGGATTGCTCCACTACCCCCTCAAGGTAACGTGTCTACCAATTTCACCACCCCGGCATGTATAATCGTTTATTCTGCTGCTGGAAGTTTTTCCTCAGCATTATTATCCAACATCGCAGGATCAAATGCAGCATCTGCTGCAGGTTTACCTGTCGTTGGCATGGTTTGCTCTTGCACAACACCTGGTGTTAAACCTTGATCCACAACCGAGCTTGTTTGCTGCTGTGAGAAGAAGGCTAGTGTTAAACTGGTCATCATAAAAGTTGCGGCAAGAACACCTGTCGCTTTACCTAAAAATGAACCTGAGCCACCACTACCAAATAATGTTTGTGAGCTTCCGCCACCAAAAGATGCGCCAATATCAGCGCCTTGTCCTCGTTGCATCAAGACCACTATAATCAGCAATATTGCTACGATAATATGTATTGTTAATAATACGGTTGTCATCTTCTCTCCTATGCTGCTACGCGTGCGGCAGCTGCAACAATTTCCATAAACGAATCCGCTTTAAGGCTAGCTCCGCCAACCAAAGCACCATCCACACCTTCACAAGCCATCAAACTTTCTGCATTGCCAGCATTTACACTACCACCATACAAGACACGGCATTTGCGACCCAAACGTGCAAGCTCTTGATGCACAAAAGCATGCGTTTCAGATACTTGTTCAGGAGAGGCAGTTTTACCTGTACCAATCGCCCAAACAGGCTCGTAAGCCACGGTTAAAGGTAGGCTCACATCAGTACCTGCAAGCACAGAGAGTTGATTCTTTAAAACTTCATTGGTGGTGCCTGCTTCACGCTCTTCTAAATGTTCACCAATACAAAACATTGGCTCCAAACCATTTTCCCAAGCTGCATCCAGCTTTTTGCGCAACAAAGCATTGCCTTCATGCATAATATCACGACGCTCTGAATGCCCTAAAATCACATAATGGCAACCTGCATCACGCAACATCAAAGGCGATATTGAACCCGTAAACGCACCACTTTTTTCAAAGTACATGCTTTGCGCGCCCAAAACCACACCTTTTTCTGCCAAAGGTTTAGACAAGGAATGAAGCAAAGTATAAGGAGGCATAATGGCCATCTCAACAGCATTTGGCGCAGGATTTTCAGTCAAATTGTCTACGAAAGATAAGCTCTCTTCTAACATACCATTCATTTTCCAGTTGCCTGCAATCACAAACTGTGTTGAATCACCCATCCCAATCTCCTATATAGCAAAAAACGTGGGCATGATAACTTCATACCCCATGATAGCAAGCCACACCCCCAAAAGTAATGTTCATGCCCTCATCACAAGAATCACTTATTCATGGATTCAAAAAACTCCGCATTATTTTTAGTTGCTTTGAGTTTATCCAGTAAAAACTCCATAGATCCCACTGTATCCATAGGCGCCATAATTCTTCGCAACACCCAAGCTTTTGATAATTCAGCTTGTGGAACCAACAGCTCTTCTTTACGTGTACCACTGGATGCCACATCAATAGCTGGGAATGTACGTTTGGCAACAAGCTGACGATTCAAATGAATCTCCATATTACCCGTACCCTTAAACTCTTCGAAAATGACTTCGTCCATACGGCTTCCTGTATCCACAAGAGCTGTAGCGATAATGGTTAAAGAACCACCACCTTCGATATTACGCGCTGCACCAAAGAATCGTTTTGGCCTATGCAAGGCATTGGCATCCACACCGCCAGACAATACTTTGCCTGATGAAGGCGAAACAATATTGTATGCACGTGCCAGACGTGTAATAGAATCCAATAAAATAACCACATCACGACCATGCTCAACCAAACGTTTGGCACGTTCAATCATCATCTCTGCAACTTGCACATGGCGTTGTGGCGGCTCATCAAAAGTGGAGGATACCACTTCACCTTTCACCGAACGTTTCATATCTGTCACTTCTTCAGGACGCTCATCAATCAATAATACCATCAAATGAATTTCAGGATGGTTTTGTTCAATGGCATGAGCAATAGCTTGCATCATCACAGTTTTACCTGTGCGCGGCGGTGCAACCAAAAGACCACGTTGACCTTTACCAATGGGCGCTGCCAAATCAATCACACGACCCGTCACATCTTTGCCCGTTGGATCCTCAAGCTCTAAGTGAATACGCTCATCGGGATAAAGTGGTGTTAAGTTTTCAAACAAAACTTTTGTTCTGGCAAACTCTGGTGCTTCATCATTAATTGAAAGCACATTTTTAAGCGCAAAATATTTTTCACGTGTGCGTGGTGCCCGCACTTCACCTGAAATCAAATCACCTTTACGCAAATAACCACGACGAATCTGTTGGTTGGAAACATAAATATCATCTGTACCCGATAAATAGTTGGCATCTGCTGTGCGCAAGAAACCATAACCATCAGGTAAGATTTCTAGCACGCCTTCACTGATTACCGTGCCACCACGCAAGCTATGCTCTCTTAAAATAGATGAAACTTGTGTTTGTTTGCGTTGTCCTGCCGCATTTTCAATGCCCAACTCATCGGCTTTTTCCAAAAGCTCAGTCGGAGACATAGCTGAGATTTCCTGCAAATGCAGCGTAATGCCTTCAAACTCATTGGATACAGGTTCTTCTTCTTGAAACTCTTTGCGGCGATTTTTTTGGCCATTGCGCTGTTGGTTATTCTTTTGATGACCACGCTGCTGATTATTCTTTTGATGATTCCGCTGTTGGTTATTCTGTGCTGGTTTAGCATCAACCTTAGGCGCTACATTCTCTACAGCTTTTTCATCAGATTTCGGGGCGACTTCTTGCTTGACCTTTTCTACCGCAGACTCTGACTCAACTGGTGTTACAGGTGTTGGTTTTGGTTTTGCTTTGACTGGAGCCTCTAAACTTTCTGTAGCGGCAACTTCTGTTGCAACTTTTTTGCTCGCTCGCGGTTTACGCACTGCCTTTTTAGGCGCAGCGGGTGCAGCAGCATCTTCTAAAGCAACGTCCACTACTTTCTTTTTGGCTACTCTAGGTTTACGTACTGCTTTTTTCACAGGTTTCTCTACCATAGCTTCAGGTGGACTTGCGGTTTGTTCAGTGGTGTCATCAGATGTCATAAATTAAAAACTCCAAAATTTGTTGCTCATTTCCGAGAAAATACAGCGGTTAAAAAGTGCAACGTGGGTAAATAAAAGGATATATAAAAAGAAATGCTTTAAAGATTTTGCCAGCGTATATTTCAAAAAATACGCAGCACTCTCATTCATAAAGACTAGCGATTTCTATAAGCCGCTTCATGCGATGTCAATGAAAAAAATAGCTTCTTCAATGAATAAACACAGGTAATTCCCACGTCATTTCTCCGCGTTCATCTTGCACCGTCACTTTAAGTGCCTTGGGCACGATATATGGTTTCGCCTGATTTAAAATGGGCTTCCACCCTGCACCTGGCAGATAAACCTCCACTGCAAATGAATCCACATCTGCCAGCTCCCATGATATAGGCTCAACATGATCTCTCGCCCACGGACTAAGCACTTCGCGTATAAGCTTATGCGTATCCTCATCAATTTTATAACGTACCAAAGTTAATCCTGGGTACATGGGATCACGAATGAGCAAATGAAGCTCATCAAAATCATGGTCTCCTCGGCTATCATTCATCAGCCGCACGACAGGTATACTTTTATCTTCGGAGTGACTTAAATAATTAACATCTCGGCGCAATTGTTTACCAATCCATTGCTGTGATTCCAGCTGCAATCTTGCATCTTTAAGCATTAAGAAACCTTCGCCCGCTGGGCCAAGCGCTGTCCAAGAAACTGCCGCAATCAATGAAAATACAAGGATTGCAAGCAACACTTCAATTAATGTAAACCCTCTCATCTGCATCTCATCATTTATAACGGTACAAAAACAACTTCACATCAGGTTCATCGGTATACGAAACCACAACATTCTGTCGGATAAAATTATCCAACCCTTCCCCCGTTTTTTCAGCCGATAATTTCCAGTGCAACTTCATGCCTCGCGCTTCAACATCACCTTCTTTATCATCCAAGTTAACCGTGGGATCAAGCCGCTGTTTTTCAAGCACATTGGCAGCAACTTCCAACATGGTGGAATGGGCGATAAGTGTGCGCTGGGTATCGGCTGAAAGACCCAAACGGCCAGCGAGCGTTGTCAGTGCAACTGCGGCAATGCCAAGCGCCACTAAGGTTTCAATTAAGGTAAACCCTTGCTGAGCAGTCGCCTTATTCACAGCTTATTATAATCCCAACACGTCCTGCATATCATAACGACCCGCCTTTTGGTTTGAGAGCCATAAAGCAGCGCGAACAGCACCTTTGGCAAACACCATACGGTCTGAAGCAAAGTGATTGATTTCTATACGCTCCTCATCTGCAATAAACATCGCTTGATGGTCACCCACAATATTGCCGCCTCGTACCACCGAAAAACCGATAGCCCCACGCTCACGTGGCCCTGTGATGCCCTTTCGGTGGCATACTGCCACATCATCAAGCACAACATTGCGACCAGCAGCTAACGCTTTACCCATGGCAAGCGCTGTGCCTGAAGGGGCATCTACTTTGTGTTTATGGTGTGCTTCATAAATTTCAGCATCATAATCGGCATCAAGGACTTTTGCCGCTTGTTGGATCAAATTTAAAGCTAGATTTACACCCACTGAATAATTGGCGGCAATCACTGTCGCTGAATCTTTTAAGATTTGGTTTAGTTCGGTCTGTTGCGTAACATCAAAACCCGTGGTGCCGACCACCATGGCCATATGTTTATCTGCGACAAATTTGGCATGCATCAAACAAGCTTCTGGGGCAGTGAAATCAATCAAAACATCAGCCTCGGCACAAGCTTCCAAACAATCTACAACCGCAATGCCAAGCGCTTCTAAACCCACAAGTTGGCCAATATCTTTGCCCACATCAGCTGAACCTACACGTTCGGTTGCTCCTACAAGTTGTGCATTGGCCGCCATCATCACAGCACGAATCAACATCTTACCCATACGACCTGACGCACCAGTTACCAATACACGCATTCTTGTCTCCCTCTACTTGAGCTGATAAAAATCAAATCTACTTCAATGCATTACTTTGCCAAATCATCCCATAAATCTTTTGCTTTGCCCAAGAAAGATGAACGTTCTGGATAAACTTCATCACCCGTCTCTTTGGCAAATGCTTTTAACAAGTCTTCTTGTTTGGCAGTAAGCTTCTTGGGCACTACAATTTGTACACGCACAAACAAATCGCCTTTTTGACGCACACGCACATCTTTTACACCATGGCCTCGCAAACGGAACACACGACCACTTTCTGTACCTGCTGGAATACGAATTTTAACTTTACCGTCTAAGGTTGGCGCATCAACTTCTGCACCCAGAGTCGCTTGCGGGAAAGTGATGGGCATTTCACAATGCAAATCTGCACCGTCACGTTCAAAAATAGCATGTTCTTTAATGCGCACAACAATAAACAAATCACCTGAAGTGCCACCTTGGGTACCAGCCTCACCTTCGCCACTCACCCGAACTTGCGCACCTTCATACACACCCGCAGGAATTTTAACTTTGAGGTTTTTCTTCACTTTCTTGCGGCCTGTGCCACCACAAGATACACATGGTGACTCAATCTTTTTGCCTGAACCTTGGCAACTTGGGCAAGATCTGCGCACAGCAAAGAAACCTTGTTGCATTTGCACTTGGCCATGTCCACCACATGTAGAGCAAGGTACAGGGTTTGTGCCCGGCCTTGCCCCTGAACCTGTGCAAGTATCACAAGATTCATGTTTAGGGATTTCCAGCTCAACTTCTTTTCCAACGGCTGCTTCTTCTAAAGAAATTGTTAAGTTGTAACGTAAATCCGCACCTTGATTTTGCGGCTGTCCACCACCACCAAAACCAAAAGCATCACCAAACACATTACCAAATAAGTCACCAAAATCTTGGTAGGCATGCGAGCCTTGGAAACCACCTGCACCAAAACCACCCATCTGATCATCAACACCAGCGTGACCATATTGATCATAACGCTCGCGTTTTGTTGTATCAGATAACACTTCATAAGCTTCTGTGACTTCACGGAAAGCTTCAGCTGCCTTTTCATCATTAGGATTACGGTCTGGGTGATATTTCATCGCCATCTTGCGATAAGCGCGTTTAATATCATTGATTTCTACGCCTTTATCCACGCCCAACACATCGTAATAATCTCTTTTACTCACCCACAACTCCTACCACTTATGCAATTTTGTTGAAATGCCTTCACACTTTAAAATCTAAAATACTGTTTTCAAACACAAAAGGAGTGAGGCTTCTCAACCCCACTCCTTGTTGCAGCTTCAAGCTTGAAAAAAGCTTATTTTTTGTCGCTACCTTCATCCACCACTTCAGCATCAAGAATATCATCATCTTTTGCTTTTGAAGCATTTGCTTCAGGTGCTTCGGCAGTACCATCATCTTGTGCAGCCTGCTCAGCTTGCATCTTTTGATACACAGCCTCGCCGAGTTTTTGCGATTTTGTCGACAGGTCTTCTTCGGCAGCTTTAATGGCCTCAAAATCATCACCTTTGAGTGCTTCTCTTAACACTTCCAAAGCTTCTTCAATCGCAGTTTTTGTTTCAGCGTCTACTGCATCACCATGTTCTTCCAATGATTTCTCTGTTGCAAAAACCAATTGGTCTGCACGGTTACGCGCTTCAACGTTTTCTTTCCATTTCGCATCTTCATCTGCATGTGCTTCTGCATCTTGTTTCATGCGTTCAATTTCTTCTTCACTCAAACCAGAGCCTGATTCAATGCGAATAGAGGTTTCTTTACCCGTGCCTTTATCTTTGGCATGCACATGAATGATACCATTGGCATCAATATCAAAAGTTACCTCAATTTGTGGTGTGCCACGTGATGCAGGGGCGATGCCTTCTAAGTTAAATAAACCCATTTGTTTGTTGGCTGAGAATACTTCACGCTCGCCTTGTGCCACTTTAATCGTTACGGCAGTTTGGTTATCTGCAGCAGTGGTATAGGTCTGGCTCTTCTTGGTAGGGATAGTGGTATTTTTTTCAATGATTTTATTGAACAAACCACCTTCCACTTCAATACCCAATGACAATGGTGTGACATCAAGCAACAACACATCCGTCACATCACCTGTTAAAATCGCACCTTGAATTGCTGCACCAATGGCAACCACTTCATCAGGGTTCACACCTTTATGCGGCTCAGTGCCAAAGAAGTCTTTCACTTTTTGCTGCACAAGCGGCATACGTGTTTGACCACCCACCAAAACCACTTCATGAATGTCAGAAGCTTTTACACCAGCATCTTTTAATGCTTGTTTGCATGGTTTCAAAGAGTTTTCAACCAAGCTGCCAACCAAAGATTCAAATTTCGCCCGCGATACTTTAATCAATAAATGTTTAGGGCCAGATGCATCGGCAGTGATGAATGGTAGGTTCACTTCAGTTTGTTGGCTTGAAGAAAGCTCAATTTTTGCTTTTTCAGCAGCTTCACGTAAACGTTGCAAAGCAAGTGTATCTTTCATCAAATCAACGCCGTGTTCTTTTTTGAACTCTTCGGCTAAATATTTAATCAATACTTGGTCAAAATCTTCACCACCAAGGAATGTATCACCATTGGTTGCTTTTACTTCAAACACACCATCACCAATTTCCAAAATGGAAATATCAAATGTACCACCACCCAAATCGTAAACAGCAATCAAGTGATTTTCTTCTGTTTTATCCAAACCATACGCCAAAGCAGCAGCAGTGGGCTCGTTGACAATACGCAGTACATTCAAACCAGCAATGGCACCTGCATCTTTAGTTGCCTGACGTTGTGAATCATTAAAGTATGCAGGCACTGTAATCACTGCATCCGTCACTTTTTCGCCCAAATAATCTTCAGCTGTTGATTTCATTTTTTGTAAGGTAATGGCCGACACTTCTTGTGGGCTCATTTTTTTGCCATCCACTTCAACCCATGCATCACCATTATCTGATGCTACGATAGGATAAGAAACTAACTCTTTATGATGTTTTGTTTCTGGCGAATCAAACTTGCGGCCAATCAGACGTTTTACCGCATAAAAAGTTTTTTCAGGGTTGGTCACCATTTGACGTTTTGCCGATGCACCGACCAATCGTTCATCTGCAGTAAAAGCGACAACTGAAGGTGTGGTATTATCTCCTTCACTGTTGGGGATAACTTTTGCTTTATCCCCTTCCATCACTGCAACACACGAGTTTGTGGTGCCCAAATCAATACCAATTACTTTTGCCATATCACGCTCCAACTTCTTCTAGAAATATTTAACTTACTTACTAGATAGGGACATGATTTATCATTTTCAACCCCGCAATGAAAAAAAACATCAGACATGCTTTTTAATTTTACTGTAGCGCTTGAATTTCTAAGGCCAACCATTCTGGTTTTTCTTGCGCACTTACGGCTGAAATAATATTTTTAAGCATCAAAGGGTTTTGACATGAAGATTTCACCACCATCATTTGCGCTTGGCTTTGTTTCAGTATTTCAACAAATTGTTCAGCTGTATAATCACTGTTCATGGCTTTGTTATCAATAAGCCACTGTTTAGCCGCAGCCTCTCTGCATAGAGCATTATCCTTATCGGCTTGCTCTACACTGATTTGTGTTGATGCTGATGGCGCTTGTTGTGCAACTTGTACTTGTGGCTCATTACCCATCCATGCCATGTATGCCGTAAATGCCAGCAAAACCAGCACCAGCCCAAAAACAGCATAGGTGAGTTGTTTTGTCTTTTTTTCTTTTTGAATGGCTGCCAGTGAAGCTTCGGCATCAGCTTGCAGCTGTTCTTCATCCACCGCTGCATCATCTGTATCTGAATCAGGCATGGTTAAAGAAGGGTCCCAACCGCCCACTGCATTGAGATCTTCAGCTGTGGTGGGAGGCATGGTTAAGGTTGGGTTCCACCCTGTTGTCGCAGTAAAATTATCGTCATCTAAACCTTGAGATTTTGAATCTCTAACCACCAACATAAACTTTTCTTGGCAGCGCTTACAGGTAACAAATTCACCTTCAGCGTCTTTGATTTTTGCATTCACCGCATAACGTTTGCCACAATGCGTACATTCGATGTATTCCAAAGCGACCTCCCGCCTTCTACGATTTAATATTTCACTTCAAATCAAATGTATTATGCTTTCATTTCCTTCACACGAAGCTCTTGTGCGACTTTATCAATCACACCATTAATAAATCCGCGTGAAGGCTCATCTGCATAAGCCCTTGTCAGCTCCAAGGCCTCATTGATTATCACCCGATAAGGGATTTCCAAATGGTTTTTAAGTTCCCACACTGCAATACGTAAAACATTCAACTCAACATGTGCAATACTTCGCAAGCTACGCCCCTGCACTGCCTTACTGATTTGTTCGTCTAGTGTTTCGCGTTGTTCGCTTACGCCATAAACCATTTCTCGCAAATAATCTTCATCTTGCCCTTTGCGTTCGTCTTGTTGCAACCGATCTGCTAAAATCGAAGGCAACATGGCTGAATCATTGCCGCCGTTGTGCCATGCATACAAAGCTTCAATAGCAGATTCACGCGCCCAATGACGGTTAGGACTGCGTTTTTTCTTTTGCTTACTTTCTTGACTCACGCTGACTCCACCATCGGTTCTAATGTTTTTAAACACAATGCAACTTCCACTGCTGTAAGTGCGGCCTCTGCACCCTTATGACCATGCGCACCACCTGTGCGCTCTAAAGCTTGTTCAAACGTATCCACGGTCAACACACCGTTACCCACACCAATATCCCCACGTCTTGCAACATCATTAATGGCATCCATTGCACCTTGACAGACATAATCAAAATGTGCCGTACCACCACGAATCACGCAGCCCAAACAGACAATCACATCATATTGCTGCGATTTAGCCATGCGTTGGGCAATCGTAGCGATTTCAAGTGCTCCAGCAACCCGTACACAGCGTATTGATGTTTCTTCTGCGCCATGTTTGATAAGTGTGGCCACTGCCCCTTCCAACAACGCATTGGTAATTTTCTCATTGAAACGTGCCGCGACAATACCTATGCGTAAACCTGAAGCATCAACAGTGCCTTCTAATGTCGGTGCATCAAGACTCATGTGGATCACTTGCCGTTTTTTTCGTGTTCAAACCTTCAAACATATGTCCCATTTTATCCCGTTTTGTTGTCAAATAATGGATATTGTCTTCATGCGCACATGATTCAAGCTGTATGCGCGATGTCACTTCCAAACCATAACCATCCAAAGCAATAATTTTCTTCGGGTTATTGGTAAGCAATTCAAGCTTACGCAAACCCAATGCCCGCAATATCTGCGCTCCAATACCATAATCACGTAAATCTGCCTTAAAACCTAACTGCGAATTGGCCTCTACCGTATCATGCCCTGCATCTTGTAAAGCATAAGCACGCAATTTGTTAAACAATCCAATGCCACGGCCTTCTTGGCGCAAATACAGCAACACCCCTGTGCCTGCTTCAGCAATTTGTTTCATCGCACCATGCAATTGCGAGCCACAATCACAGCGGCGTGAGGTAAAAACATCACCCGTCATACATTCTGAATGCACCCGCACCAAACAAGGCTCTTCGGCACTGGGCTCACCCATCACCAATGCTACATGTTCAGCATCATCCACCAAATTACTAAAACCAATCATTTTAAATTCACCAAATTCAGTTGGCAATCGCACTTCCACTTCGCGTTTGACCAAAGAATCATGTTTTAAACGATGGCTAATCAAATCAGCAATACAACCAATTTTGATGTTGTGTTTTTTGGCAAAAACTTTCAATTCTGGCATACGTGCCATGGTGCCATCTTCATTCATGATTTCACAAATGACACCTGCAGGTTTTAAACCTGCCAAACGTGCCAAATCAATGCTTGCTTCGGTATGTCCTGCGCGCACCAACACACCACCTTCTTTACCTTTAAGTGGAAAAACATGCCCTGGTGAATGGATATCAGCAGCGGTGACATCACCTGCAATCGCAGTGCGAACAGTGTGTGCTCTATCAAAAGCAGAAATGCCAGTGGTCACACCTTCTGCTGCTTCAATCGAGACTGTAAAATTGGTTTTGAATTTTGAATTTACATTGGCTGTCATCAAAGGAAGATTGAGTTTTTCAACTTGCTCTTCTTCTAGCGTTAAACAAATCAAACCACGACCATGGGTTGCCATAAAGTTAATCGCTTCAGGTGTTACCCACTCAGCAGCCATCACCAAATCGCCTTCATTTTCTCTATCTTCATCATCGGCAAGAATAATCATGCGGCCAGCGCGCAACTCTTCAATCAATTCTTCGCAAGGGTCAAGACTCATGTCTTCTCCTGTGTATCTACTCGGCCATTTTCCTGCTCACGGCAGCTTAATATACGCTCTACATAACGTCCCATAAGGTCAGTTTCAAGGTTCACCACATCACCACACTTGAGTTGGTGCAGGTTGGTATGTTTTAAAGTGTGGGGAATCAAGTTAACCGAGAACTGATTATCTTCAACCTTATTCACTGTCAGGCTTACACCATTAAGTGTCACTGAGCCTTTGGTGACAACATATTGTTTTAATGCATCAGGCACTTTAAATGTCATTTGGCAATGTTCGCCCAACATCACAACAGCCACCACAGCAGCCAACGCATCAATATGGCCACTCACCATATGTCCACCCAAAGCATCACCCATACGCAAAGCTGGCTCTACATTCACCTTATCACCCACTTTTAAGAGCTTGAAGCGGGTCAAGGCCAAAGTCTCTGGAGATAATGTCGCTGCAAACAGCGACTTCTTCTCACCAGGAAAAGCAGTGATGGTTAAACAACAACCATCCACGGCAACCGAATCACCCAGTTGCCAAGGCAACATGTCCAAGCTGCTCGAAAACACAAACAACGATTGTGCCGATTGGTGCTCCAGTGTTGCCACCAGCCCCACATCTTGAATAAGCCCTGTAAACACGCTGTTTAACCGTGGTATTTCACAGACTCTTCACGCACCGCCCTGAAAAATTCAATGGCATGTTCACGCGGCACATCAGGTGTAATACCATGGCCTAAGTTAAACACATGCCCATTACCATGGCCAAATTTCGCCAAAATATCTTTTACTTCTTCGCGAATACGTTCTGGCTTGGCATACAACATGGTTGGATCCATATTCCCTTGCAAAGCAACCTTATGCCCAACCCGACGTTTGGCTTCATCAATATCAATCGACCAATCCAAGCCCAAGACATCACAACCCGTATCCGCCATCGCTTCCAACCAGCCCATGCCGCCTTTGGAATAAAGAATCACGGGCACTTTGCGGCCATCATGTTCACGCGTAAGCTGGGATACAATGCGTTGCATATATTGCAATGAAAATTCCTTGTAATCGCGGGTATTAAGAATGCCGCCCCAAGTATCAAAGATTTGAACAGCTTGTGCACCCGATGCAATTTGACCATTCAAATATGCAGCCACTGAATCGGCTAATTTTTCCAATAACAAATGCATGGTTTCAGGTTCATTAAACATCATGGCTTTTACTTTGGAGAAGTTTTTAGAGCCACCACCTTCGACCATATAAGTCGCCAATGTCCAAGGACTGCCAGCAAAACCAATCAACGGCACACGGCCATTCAAATCGCGACGAATCGTGCTTACAGCATCCATCACATAACCCAATTCACGCGTGGGGTCATCCAAAACAGGCAGCTTTTCAACATCCGCGCGACAAGTAATCGGCGTAGGGAACTTTGGCCCTTCACCCACACCAAAAGTCAGCTCCATACCCATGGCTTCAGGCACCACCAAAATATCAGAAAACAAAATGGCCGCATCAGCATCAAGAATATCAATAGGTTGCAGCGTCACTTCGCTGCACAACTCAGGCGAGCGACAAAGCTTTAAAAAACCACCTGCTTTGGCGCGTGTGGCTTGGTATTCTGGCAAATAACGCCCTGCCTGACGCATCATCCAAACAGGAGTGCGTTCAACATCTTGGCGCATACATGCACGCAAAAATAAATCATTCTTCAATTCAGTCATTTTTCTTATCCTTTTGTTCTTCAATCTCTTTGGCACCCAAGGGTTCAAGGTTAGCCGTATCCAACTCTGTAGCCATACGCACAGCACACACAGCATAATTTGGACCTGCTTCTTGAATCTCTGTTACCTTAAAATACCCCTTGTATTGCTCATCGCTGATGCGGAACACCATACCTTTAAAAACACGTTCGTCAGGGAACAATATCGTATGCTCACCATTCTTTTCAAATGTTGCCAACACTGGCCAAAAACGATGCTCACTTGTATCACCAACATTTAACATCACCGCTTTCAACGCAACATGTTGCCGCGTATAAAATGCAAAGCCAATTTGCTGTTCGCCAGGTTTGGGAAAGCGTATCCAGCGGATAAAAGCATACCGTGGTTCACCACGGTGCGGCTGCCAGTCTAGCCCAACCATAAAACCAACACCACACTCGGGAGGCTCCATGCTTAATCGTTCAATGGCAAGCCCTTGCTGGCTAATGTTGTGTACAGACCAAAGTGTTTTTGTTGATGCTTTCACATCATCTACTGCACGCTGTAGCAGTGAATCATCATCAACTGAGACCTGTAAATTTTTATTCATAAGATCAATCAATGACCAATCCACTGCAAGTTTGGCGCTGCCATATTCCTGCCGCTCTGAATCTCGCGATTTGGTGCGCAAGGCATCAAGAATAGCATTGCCGCCAACAACTGTGGTATGCAGAGCTGTTTCAATTTGCATATCTTTGCTTTGCAACAAAGGGTCTTTCAGCACTTTTTCAGCACGATCAATCGAGACAACCAACTTATCAATAAAATCATCCATCTGTACCACAATATGATCTGCTACTGTAGTTATTGGCGGAAAAGGCAACACTTTAGCTGTATCATGTGGACGATTTAAGTTGCTCACCAACAAACTATAACCATGCAAGGTATGATCTTTCACACCACCCTTAGGCAAATAATGCGGTGTAAGTGTACCAATATGATACTTCAGCTCTTCCATCACCATGTTTTGCTCTTGTTTGGTGAGGCTAAAGAAATCCAAATTTCTTAACATTTCATAACGTACAATTGCCACATAAAGACGCTTTCGTTCTTTGTCTGCATCTTCAGTAAGTTCAGGCAAAACAACCATGCCCAAACGCATCAAATCAAATACTTGCCGTACAGTAATGACACTTGCTGATTGATAGCTCGCAAGCAAATCGCGCATCAATCGCCCTGCCAACTCAATAGCATGTGAAACCATGTCCACCAAAATACGATAATAAGCAGGATCTACTTGTGCTTCTTTTTGTACCATATCAATGCCAATTTTATGCGCATTCAACACAGCCGCCGTCACTTCAGCATCAAACAAATCCAGCTGCCCTTCAAAACGTTTTAATACCTTCAAACGAAAGTGCAAAGGAATCAAAGGGTTTGCATTCAAACGCGAAAGATAAGCTTGCATGCCTTTGCGTAAACTATCACCAGCAGCTGATCCAGAAATATAGGTATTAAGGCGTTGATCGAGGTCATCAAACCGATGCAGCAAAACATCCGTCAACATTTCCGCTTGCCCCAACTCAATATGTTGCGGGTGCAAGCGTAAATTGGATTCTAGGGCATCTTGAACTGCCTTTTTAGGGTCGGAATCACTCATATACATCCACAATTCTCAACGAAATCAATAGAAAGTAAACCTTGCAGCCAGCACTTAACATATGCCTTCTACTTCGCCATCTTTTTCAAGGCATATCAACTGTGGCATTTGGACAAACATGTCCATCAAGAAGGGTTGTAACATTTGTATGGTTTCTTTGGCCGTATCTGTATCATGCATATCATTCAAAACAATCCATCGTGGCGCTCTCTTGATTTGTGCAAGTAAAAAACAACTCAACAAAATTTGATTGATGCAACCCAAACGCAAAGGTGCAACCAACAACACTTCCGCATCAGGCATAGCTTTTAACCAATCACTGACCAGCCAAGGTGGATTATCTTTATCGGCAATCAAAGGCACCATCAAACCACCAACACCTTCAATAAGCGTTAGCTCAGCCAATGTTTCTTTGATATCCAACCAAGTCAGCAAGTCATCTTTGGCTAAAGGTGTAGCCGCCAAATTCGCAGCCAATGCTGGTGCAACGGGCTGGGTATACGTTTGAAAATTAATATCAGCAATGCCTAAGGTTGGCTGCACTGCCAATAACTGCTGCACATCCTCATTGATTCCTGAAGCCAACATGCCACTGGCAATAGGTTTTAAGGCCTGCACAGCAATGCCTGTTTTAAGACATTGTTTGGTCAGTGCTGCGGTGAGCCATGTTTTACCTGCATGTGTATCCGTTGCCGTAATAAAAATAGAACGCGGCATCATTGAGGACTGTTGAAGGTAATAATCAGAAACGGCTCAATACTTTATCGTTCACAGTAATGTCATGGCGATCACGCATGCTTGCCATCCAACGCGCAAAACGCACAGCGCCTTTTGCCTTAAGCGCTTCTTCACGCACGTTTTCTGCTTCTGCTTGGAAGGCTTTATCATCAGCACCTTCTACAGCTTGCACATACACCACGGCAATACCCTGTGGCGTGGCTATTGTTTTGCCTACCCACGCAAATTCAGGTACGCGGAAAGATGATGCTAACACCGCATTCAACCACGATGCGTCATCGCCTTCACCATTGCTGCGCACGGCTTTAGAAATATACTTAGGTTGGGCAAATTTTTGCGCCAAACTATCAATCTTTTCGCCCGCCATAGCTGCAGTTAACATCTCTTCTGCTAAGGCTTGTGCTTTTTTCGCTGCTTCATCTGCGCGCACATCTGCACGAACACGTGTTACCACATCTTCATAAGCCATCGTACTTGGCGCAATGCGTTGCAAAACTTCCAGTGCCACAAAATGACCATCTGCAATTTCAATAATTTTGATTTCATCGCCCGGTGATGAAGAGAAGGCTTTGGCTTGCAACTCTTTTGAAGTGCTTAACAAAGGATCTACCGATGCCTTTTCACGGCTCATTGTGCCCAAATTACGCACAGGTAAATTCACCGCTTTGGCTGCCGCTTGCAGTGAGTCTTCCATGCCCAAGGCATTATCCAAGTCTTGAGATAATTTAAACGCTTCTTCAGATGCCATTTTAGCCATCAAATCATCACGAATTTTATCATGAACTTCAGCCAAAGGTTTAACCTCTGCTTCTTGAATAGCATCAAGTTGAATCAAATGCAGACCAAATTGCGTGGTCACTACATCACTCACTTCGCCAATTTTAAGCTTTTCAAATACTTCATCTTCAAACTCAGGAACCATAGCTCCCTTTGCGAAAAACCCTAAATCACCACCTTCAGATGAAGTCACATCATCAGAAACATCTTTTGCAACTGCGGCAAAGGATTCACCTGCTTGGATACGCTTTTGCGCGGCTTGAATTTTTTCTTGCGCTGCTTTTTTTACATTTTCTGCTGCATCAGGAGACAAACGCACCAAGATATGTGAGGCACGTCTTTTCTCAGCTGTCCCAAATTCAGATTGACGATCGGCATAAGCTTGCTCAATATCTGCTTCGCTCACCACCAAATCAGAAACCAAATTATCTTTATTGATGTCAACAGCTTGCAACTCAACTTTAAGTGGCGATTGGTACATCGCTTCATGTGTATCATACCAAGCACGTGCTTGATCTGCGCTAACATCAACACTGGCTTTTAAACTTTCAGGATTCACAATCAATGCCGCCAAAACACGTTTTTCAAACTTCGCTTCAAAACGTGCCTTCACTTCCTCATCTGATACTATGGCTGATTCAGAAATAGCTTTTTGTAAGGTATCAATCATAATATTTTGGCGCAGGTAATTTTCATAATCACGCGGTGAGGCAAAACCCATTTGACGAACCAAAGTATGGTAACGGCTAGCATTAAATCCTTTGTCTGCCTCTTGAAATGCTGGATTACTTTCCACAGTCCCTAATACAGCTTGATCTGGAGTCACCAAACCCATGGTTTTGGCTTCAAGCAACATCAAACGACGATTAACCATGGTTTGGATGGTTTCGTTTTTAACACCCAATTGATCTGCAAGCTCTTTGGTGAATTGCTCACCCAACATATTGCGGTAATTACTAAGTTGGCGTTGATAAGTCTCACTAAACTCAACATTGTTAATCACGTCGCCATCAACTTCGGCAACGGTTTCAATTTGATTACCAGTGAAATAATCGCCTACTCCCCATAAAGCAAATGATAAAATAATCGCACCAAGAATAACTTTTGCCAACCAGCCTTGTGCATGTTTACGCATTGATTCAAGCATGAAAAACCCCAGAAAAACAAAATAACTTACGGAAAATGAGAATGCGGCAGGGTAAAGAAGCGATTACAGCCACGCAAGGAAATTCATTTTTTGCCGATAACGACGCAAAAGAAACATCACACCTTCACTCTACAAAACTTAACCATCTGTATGTTTATTTCCACTCTCATCATTCGGAAGATGATGGCCAAACCGCGCATAAAACCACTTCAACATGAATGGTGGTAATACAGTTGTCGCAGCAATCGTAATAATCATAACAGCATAAATATCGTTATCAAAAACACCTGAAATGCGCCCAAGCTCCGCGAAAATAAGCCCTACTTCTGCACGCGGAATCATGGCTAACCCCACAGCCCAACGAAAATGAACAGACTCTTGAATAAAAAATGCACCAACCAACTTGCTCACCATAGCTACCAAAATAAAAACCAATGCCATCATCAAAATAACTGGCGAACCCCAATCCACAGCTTGTAAATTTAATGACAAACCAACCACCACAAAAAATATTGGCGTAAAAAGTTGAATGATGGGGCGCATAGAACCGCCTATACGCAAAACAAAATCTCCTTCAGCACGCAGTGCCGCACCAAAGGGTAAAAAGAATCTGCGCGACATGGCCAAACCTGCGGCAAAACCACCCAACAAAGCAGGTGCACCCACTGCGTGTGCCAACCAAGCGAAAAAGAGTACAAGTGTAATCACCGTGGTTGGAAGCAGGCCTTGTATTTTGCTTTGATGGTCATAACGCCCAATCGTCTCTGCCATCACTTTGGCTACGATGGGGGCAAGCATCATAAAAATTGCAACAAATATAATCACCTTACTTATATTGCTGATGCTAATGCCACCAGATACTGAAAACTCATAAAGCAGCGCCAAAAGCACCACGCCAAAGATATCATCAAGCACGGCCGCACCAAGAACCACTTGTGCTTCATGTGAACAATGCCGCTTGAGGTCTCGCAGCACACGCACAGTAACACCAATACTGGTTGCCGTTAAAGTACCTCCAATAAACATTGAGAGTAACAACGGCATCCCAAACAACCAATAACTACAAGCAAAGCCCAAAAAAAAGGGCGCAACAAAACCACCAACAGCAACAATAGATGCCTTATATCCATGTTCTGCAAGTTTAGAAATGTCCGTATCCAACCCAACATCAAACAGCAACAATATAAGCCCTATTTCAGCCAACACTTGAATAACTTCGTTGAGCTCCACCCAGCCGAGCAAACTTGGCCCCAAAACAATGCCCGCAAGCATTTCACCCATCACTGGTGGTATTTTAAGCCAAGCTACAGCCTCGCTAAAGACCCTTGCAAAAAGAAGAATCAATACCAAAGAAAGAAATATTCCGCCGACTTCCATAACTAAAGCATTACATGCCCAAAATTATAATCGTCTACGCACTAAATCACGTGCTGTGATAGCACCTACCAATACACCAGCTTCATTCACCACCAGCACATTCCTAGAGTCTCCTTTGAGATTGACCAGTATCGCGGCTACAGCACTCGTAGGCGTATCAAGCTTTACCACGTCAAGATCACTTTCCATCACAACATCAACGGGCCTATCCAAAAGTGCATCTAAGTTTTTGTGTATAGAATCAATATCTGGGCCTGCCTTCATAATACGAAGCAGGCTTTCATTGGCGTAACCTGGCAAGGCAAGATGTAGAATTGAACGCGCTGAAACAAGCCCAACAGGTTTG
>JAJFLD010000053.1 GCA_021772875.1 Ghiorsea sp.
CAGCTGAGATTGTTGCTCAAGTTTTGGCTGTCAAATACGACTTATTACAAGACCCTATGATTGATGATCTACACAATAACGTTACCCATATTGTATACATGGGCATGGGCGAACCACTTGCCAATGAGGCCGCGGTATTTGAATCCTTAGATTTGTTAATGGCCAAAGATTATCTCAACTTATCACGCCGGCGCATCACACTTTCCACTTCAGGTTTGGTTCCCCAAATAGAGCGTTTAGGAAAAGAATCACCTGTAAATTTGGCGATTTCACTTCACACTGCAACCAATGAGCTTCGTGATGAATTGGTTCCAATCAATCAGAAATACAATTTAACTAACCTGCGTCAATGTTTAAATACTTACCCCTTGGCCAAAACAAGGCATATTACTTTAGAGTATGTGATGCTCAAAGATGTGAATGATAGAGATGAAGATTTACAAGCCTTGCAAAAGTTTGTAAATCCCGAACGTGAACGTGTTAATTTAATTCGCTTTAATACCTATCCTGGAAGTGCATACCAAGGTTCATCATCAGATAGGGTTAATGCCTTCGCGAAGGGCTTGATTTCTAAAGGTATTCGTGCAACTGTGAGGCGTTCGCGAGGTGATGATATTATGGCTGCCTGCGGCCAGCTTAAAACAGCAAAAAAGGGGAATTGATGCAACGCATAGGTATTATTGGTGGCAGTGGCCTGTATCAAATGGAAGGTATTGAAGTCCTTGATGAGCTGGATATAGATACGCCGTATGGTAAACCTTCTGCTTCTTTGACCTTAGCCCGCATTCACGGCCATGAGGTAGTTTTTCTCCCCCGCCATGGCAAAAACCACACCATTGCTCCCCATAAAATCAACTACCGCGCCAATATCTATGCCATGAAACTAGCTGGTGTATCAGAAATTATTTCAATTTCTGCTGTGGGTTCACTGCGAGAAAACATAACGCCAGGTGATTTTGTATTGGTTGACCAATTTGTTGACCGAACCCATGAAAGAGCTGCAACCTTTTTTGATGGCCCTGTTGTTGCCCATGTATCCATGGCAAACCCAACCTGTGATAGTTTACGTCACAGTTTACAGCAAGCATGTCAACAACAAACGATCACAACCCACAGTCACGGCACATATTTGGCCATGCAAGGCCCCCAGTTTTCAACACGGGCAGAGTCTGAACTTTATCGCAGTTGGGGTATGGATGTTATTGGCATGACAAACATGCCCGAGGCCAAATTAGCTCGTGAAGCAGAGATATGTTATGCTACCGTTGCAATGTGTACTGATTACGACTGCTGGCATGAAGAAGAGGAAAATGTCTCTGTCACCTCAATTTTAGAGGTGATGCACAGCAATGTAGCCAAAGCGCAAAAAATGCTACAAACTTTTTTTAGCTTGAGGCAGCGAGCCAAGGCATGTGATTGTCAAAATGTACTTGAGCACGGTATTTTTGCAGATCTTAAAGCACAAGATGATGAAAGTTTACGTCCAATCTATGCACTGGTGAAAAGATTCTTATGATTATCCTTCGTTTAATGCTCAGCCTACTTATTTTAAGTGTGATTCCTGCTTGTCAAACCAGCCAAGCTCAGCAAAAGCTTAATGATGACAAGGCCAAACGCGCAGATCTTCATTATCAATTGGGCTTGGATGCTATCCATAAAGGCGCTATCCCTAAAGCCTTTGAAGAGCTATTATTAGCTGAAAAAATCAACCCTGAACAACCCGAAACACTTGATGCTATTGCTTATGCATGGCGTTTACGTGGTAACAATAAACAAGCCGAAGCTTATTATAAACGTGCCCTTAAGGCCGGTGCGGGTTCAGCGACAAACAACAATTATGGTAGTTTACTGGTGGATTTGGGTGAATATGAAGCGGCAGTCAAACAACTCAAAACAGCGTTAGAAGATCCGCGCTATCGCAATCAATCGCTTGCTTTTGTCAATTTGGGTGATGCATATATTGGTTTGAAAAATTTAGATGATGCCGTAGCTTCTTATCGCAAGGCGCATATGTTAGCCGCAGATTGGAGCTACCCACAGCTCAAAGAAGCCCAAGCCTATGTTGAGTTTAATCGCCCCAATTATGCGCAAGCCTTGTATGAAACACTTTTACGCAACGAGCCAAATAATCAGCAAGCTTTAGCTGGACTCATTTCATTATTAAAACAGGAACATGAGGAAGCACTTTTGCGTCAATACATTGAAAGTTTTATCAAAAATACTTCTGATAAACTGCAACAAGCTTGGGCAAAAGATGAATTAATTTTGCTTAATAAGCAAAAAAGGTAAAAACGATGGCCGAAAAAGATATAGAGCACAATGATGAAAATACCTTTGCCAAAGAAGCCCTTCAATGTGAAATTGGCCTCAAGCTTCAACAAGCACGTGAGGCAAAAGGCCTAAGCCCTGAACATATCCTAAAAGAGCTGAAATTTAGCATGAGCTTTCTGGCTGCTTTGGAAAGCGGCAACTGGGAGCAAATGCCTGGCAAAGTGTACACCTTAGGATTTCTACGCCAGTACGCTGCCCTTCTTAACGTGGATATCAGCGCTGAAACTGAGCGTATTAAAAGTGACACTTATGAGCTAACAACACCCTTAACTTACCCTGATGCACCGATTTCACCCAACCGTATTTGGGCTATAGGTGCTGCACTTATTTTTGTTTTGATTATTATCGTCATCAACTTAACTGATAACTCTGATAAACTACAAGCCAAGCCCGAGCTTGAAAAAACAACACCTGCAACACAACTTGAAGAAAAAAAGAATCTCGAATTTAGCAACAATAACGAAGCATTAACACTTTTAGAAACTCCTGAGGAACCATTAAACAGTGAAAGCTTGCCTGCTACTCAAAGCCCAATAGAAGAAGAAATGCCTGAAGACGTGGTTGTTTTACAAAAAAACACCTATTCTTTTTATGCCGCAACAGATGATGTTTGGTTACAAGTTTATGAAAAGAGCGAAGGTTTAGAACCAGCACTACTTCGTGAAGTTTTATTGAAAAAAGGACAAAGCTTTAGCATTGTGAATACCGATGCCAAATTATTGCTCACTGCGGGCAATGCAAAAGCTTTAGAAATTTTGGTTGATGATAAAGTTTTATTTACGGCCGGCGCACTTGGCGAGCAAGGCAAGGTTTTAAAACGCTTCCCTATCAATCCTTAAGCTGTTGAATGATTTCGCTTTCTAAAGCCTGCTGCGCAGCTTTGAGCTCGGCCTCTTTTTTACGTTGACCAAAACCTTCACCAATCATTTGGTCGTTCAAAAAACATTTCGCTTGAAAGCGAGGAGTTTGTTGAACGCCAAAATCATTGATCTGATAAAGAGGTAACCCAAGGGCAAATGCTTGTGTTTGTTCTTGAAGTTGGCTTTTGGCATCACTTAAATTGATAGGTTTTATATTTTCTAAGCTATTTTTCCAAGCATGAAGTACCAGTGTTTTTGCCTTATCCCAACCGCCATCTTCAAACACTGCACCTATTACAGCTTCAACAGCATTGGCAGCAATAGATTCTGATTTAAGTAGGCCTTTTTTGTTTCGCTCGCCATCGCCTACGTTTAAATAATGCGCAAGTTTCCAGTCGGATGCAATCACCAATAAGGCTTGTTTGCACACCAAATTCGCACGCATCTTGGATAATATTCCTTCTGGTGAATCTGGATAAAATTGATATAGATATTCAGCTATCGTAAGACCAAGTACGGCATCGCCTAAAAACTCTTGGCGTTCTAAGTGTATTGGGGATTTTGAGGCATGGGTTAAAGCTTTTTGTAAAAGCTCGCGTTTTTGAAATGTGTAACCAATCACGCTTTCCAGTGATGGCTGATTCAAGGGCTTTCTGCAAAAGGTGAAAAATCAAAGTCCATGCGTGCTCTTAAGCGCAGCTTATCCATGGGAGCGACATCACTCTCACTGTAATCAGCCCCTGGATCAACGCTCAATGGCTCACCTAATAACCACAACACAACATGATATTTCGAACTAATTTTTAGTTTTCCATCTTCTTTGTGAATGATGAGATTTTTAAAAAATTCATCTGGCAATTCTTTTAGATCTACACCTTGAACGTCTAAAAGATCCGGAATTCGTTTGCTTATATTACTTTCATCCTGTGAACCAAGGTTTAGAATTGTGCCTTCAAAGGTATTTTGAATTTTTAAATTATTATAATAAATAGGAATGACTTGTCCGCCAACAAAGATGCCGACACCAAGTAAACCAAGCCAAAAAAATATTTTAAACATATAAAAATCCTTTTTTTAATGAATTAACTTGCCCAAACGTTCCCAGCGTACCGATGATAGCGCACTATTCCAAGACCACCAAACCACAACAGCTTTCCCGACCAAATATTCCTGTGGTACAAAACCCCAAAATCTTGAGTCTCTCGAATTATTTCGGTTATCACCCATCATAAAATA
>JAJFLD010000054.1 GCA_021772875.1 Ghiorsea sp.
ACGCATATCAACCTGCATAGCATGCAAGTCACTTTCTGTTTTTGAGTTTCTGTTTTGCTCAGTACTCATTTCAATCACTTGGTTGGACAAACCTTCCATGCGCTCTGCATCAACCCGCAGGAAACGCCCTGAGCTCTTGCGTCTACCCGAACTCTTCTGCACCTCTCCTGTGGCCACAGGTCTATACTTCGAAGCAGCAGCAATATGTTCGGCTGTTTGCTCTTGTGCTTTAGGTTCATCATCTGTCTCTTTCTCAGTAACAATTTCTTGTGTCGAATCAGCAGGTACAAACACTTCAGAATCTAAAACACCTTGAAGTTCATCAAGATTAACTTCTTCTCCGTCATCATGGATATCAAGGCCAGCTAAATTTTCAACGTTATGTTTAGATTTTTTTTCTTCTTCTTGAAGGAAATCATCTAATGATACGCTGGAGGCTAAGGCAGTAAGGTCAACTTCCTCTTCATCGGATGTACCTATATCATGCAAAGTCTCTTCATCATAATCTTCGTTAGCTTGCGTTGCTAATGCTTTAACTTCTTGTGCTAGTGAGAGTGCAGGATCTTCTTCTTTGTGCGCTGCAACAGGTTCAGCACTTTTTAACGCAGGTAAAAGCTTGTTATAATCTTTACGGGTTGCGTCAACATCCAACAAGTCTTTACCGTCAGGGTCTTCCAAACGTTTATCAAGCAAATCATGCAAATCATAAAGGAATTGTGTGGCCTGCACCGTTCGCGAATCAGGTGAAGCAATAAGCACTTCAACCATGTCTTCGAAAATATGTGCAATCCCGCCCACATCATTAACACCCAACATCAATGCTGAGCCTTTGATGGTATGCGCATCGCGACGCAAAGATACAAGCCCCTCATCATCCAAGGTGCCCGATTCAAATTTCACCAATGCTTGATTGATAGAATTCAGTCGCTCGCGTGCCTCATCAAAAAAGGATGCGACGAAGTTTGATAAATCAAATCCAGACATATATTAGTCAAATACCCACGTTACACAAACTTTCTTAATTTATCAGATACTTCATTCAATTGCGCGGCAGAGTCCCGTGAATCCTGCATCTGAAGGGCCGATTCCTGCAAGAGTCGTACAATGTCCTGCATTGTTTTCACAAACTCCTGACTGTTATCACTTTGTCTTTTGGTTGCAAGTGCAATCGTATGTACTGCTTTACTGGTTTTAACCGACATGTCTTGCATTTTATCCAAAGCATCACCAGCGCGTGAGGCGATTTGCACACCTTTTGCCACTTCTTCCAAGCCTTGCTGGGTCACGATGATGGATTCTTTGGTTGATTCATGCACATCATTCACCACCACTTGAATCTCTTCTGTGAATTCTCTTGCCCGCTCAGAGAGACGGCGTACTTCACTCGCCACCACAGCAAAACGTTTACCAAATTCCCCTGCTGCTGCAGATTCAATCGAAGCATTAAGTGCCAACAAATGTGTTTCATCGGCAATCTCTTGAATCGAATCAACCGACTCCAAAATTTGTTCTGCCTTACGGCCAGCATCAGTTACTTTTTCAGCAATCTTCATCACTTCTTCACGAATAAGCCCCATGTGTCCAATGGCTTCTTTCACCGCGTTTCCACCATCGATGGCGGCAAGTGATGTGGCAGTGGCAATTTTCTCAACACTGCTTGCAGTAGCTGCAATTTTCATCGCTGATCTGGACATTTCACCCAGCTCTTCGGTTACACCTAACACCGTACTGGCTTGGGTATCTGAAGCTGTAGCTTGCCTATCCACAGATAACAAAATCCCTTCTGAAGAATCTGCAACATCTTCAGCTGCTTGTGAAATATGACCCGTGATATTGGTGGCAAAAACTCTGTTGAGCACAAACAAAAGCAGCAACACAACGGTAATAAGTAACATATTCACGAAAGTTAGGGTAGTCATTTGCGATACTTTAGCTTCTGTTTCTATTGTTAATGAATTTTCCAAATGCATGGCAATAGTGTTGAGTTTATCCTGCCCCACAAAGACAAGGCTTTGCCCCACAATCACCAAACTACCCGCTTGATCAAAAGGTATTTTACCACTGGTAATATCTTCAGCTAGGGCGTTCACTTCATCCATCAATTGTGACACGTTAGCAAGCTCTTTGGCATCTTCTGCAGTTAATGAAGGAAACACCGAAACCTCATTATAAAGTGAGCGAAACTCTTCATTTGCCTTCTTGATTTTGCCAATATCCCCTTCCTTCTTCACCAAGATATAATCATTCAAAGGAAGCAGAATATTGGGCAACGTTGCCCGAAAGCGCTCTAGCTTTGCTTCTTGCCCGTAAAGTGCGGCCAAAGCATCCACATTTTTTAGGGCTTGGTAGGAAGTATAACCCACACTGACCAACAAAACCGAGAAGAAAACGAGCGTTAGCATCATGTTTCTGCGTGCAAAAGCTCGCAGACTCATCACGGCTTCTTTTTTCTCAATCAAAACATCTAATGCTTCATCAGCATCTAATTTAATGTCTTCATCCATGTTCTTTTCTCCATTCATGACTCATCACCCTTTTAATCAAATAAGACACTGACGCGCAACACTGGCAAATCGCCATATGCAGTGGTCAAATTACCTTGCTCATACTTTCCCCCAGAATCAGCTGGTTCTTCTGATGTAGGGATACTATGCAAGTCTGACACAGACTCAACCCAAATGCCTAAATGTATGCGTTCATGGCGCAACAACAAGAAGCGCGTATCGCTGCTCTTCTCTTTTAACTTGCCCGATAGCTTTAACACTTTCCCTGGGTTGATAATACAAAATATCTGGCCTCTGATATTTGCTAAACCTATCAAATGATCCGGTGCCATAGGCACAGGCGTTAAAGCAACCGGGCGCACCACGCTCAAAACCGCAGACACTGGCACCAAGGATACTTCGCCATTCATCACCACACGCATATATTCTGTATGCGCAATTTTATTTTCATTGATCGCATCTTTGGCATCTTGAATTGCCTGTAGATTCAGCTCCGCCATCGTTTAAGCTCCTCCACTCTGCACAGCTGTTCTGATTCTGTTATACATCGATAAAATTTTACGCACCCTTGCTTGCAATTTCATCGGTTCAACGGGTTTGATAATATAATCATCCGCACCGGAATCCAAACCAAGCACCTCATCTTCCTCATCTTTGCGAGAGGTCAACATAATAATAGGCAAGCCATCATACTTACTTTGTCTACGAACTTCATTGATAAAAGTAGGCCCATCTATATTCGGCATTTCATAATCCACCAGCACCATACTCAATTTATCTCTCGCTTGCTGCAACAAACTCAGACCCGCTCGCCCATCTTCAGCCTCAATCACATCATGGCCTTCAGCTTGTAAAATAAAACGCACCAAGCTGCGTATGCTCTTGGAATCGTCAATGACAAGGATGGTGTTTCTAGTCTTATCTTCAACTGTATTCACTTGCAAATGGTCTCTTGCTGCTGCTGCTTGACCAAGCGACATCAAACTACCATCAGCATCAATTCTATCCCTATAGGTAAAATCTTCGGGCGGTGTTGATAAGCGTAAAACCTCTTTAATACTTGTAATACCTGCCAACGCTTTGTTGATGCCATCTTCGTATAGGGTATACATACCTTCTTCACGACAAACCTGCATCAACTCTTGATCTGAAACCTGATTGGCAATTGCCTCACGCACCCTATCATTAACATATAAAGTCTCATGGACACCACAACGGCCTTTATAACCTATCTTCATGCAGGCATCACAACCCACAGGTTCATAAAGCTCTAAGTCTTCTGGCATATCATACAGCGCAATCATTTCAGCAGTTGGTTTTACTTTCTTTTTACATTTCGGACATAAACGTCGCACCAGACGCTGCGCCACAATAAGATTTAGACATGATGACAAGGCCACTGGATCTGTACCCATTTCCACCAGACGGCTTACAGTGGAAGGTGCATCGTTGGTATGCAATGTAGACATCACAAGATGTCCGGTTTGGGCTGCGTGCAAGGCAATATGTGCTGTTTCTTCGTCGCGAATTTCACCCACCATCACAACATCTGGGTCTTGTCGAAGAATAGAGCGTAAAGCTGCTGCAAAAGTCATGCCTGCTCGAACATTCACCTGAACTTGGTTAAGGCCCTTAATTTGGAATTCAACAGGGTCTTCTACTGTCACAATATTTGTTTCTTCATCATTGATATGATGCAAAAAAGAATACAATGTTGTGGTTTTACCCGAACCTGTTGGGCCTGTCACCAACACCGCCCCAGTGGGTCGAGAGATACTTTTTCGAATGCGTTCATCGGCTGTTTTTTCAAAAGCTAAAACATCCAAAGAAAGAGAAAGGCCTGATTTATCAAGGATACGCATCACTACTTTTTCACCAAACATCGCTGGTAAAGTAGAAACACGCATATCAAAACTTTTACCACCAAATTTTACCTTGGTGCGTCCATCTTGTGGTGTACGGGTATTTGAAATATCAAGCTTAGACATGATTTTAATACGCGATGCCAACATAGGGTGCGCTTTAGAAGGAAACTGCATTACAGCGCGCAAGCGGCCATCCACCCGCAAACGCACCACACTTGATTTCTCACCTGCTTCAATATGAATATCCGAGCTATTCATTTGCATCGCTTTAATAATGATGCCATTCACCAATTTGATAATCGGTGAGCCTTCAGCACCTTTCTTCAGTGAATCAATGTCAGCCGTTGCATTATTGGCTTCTTCTTCAACACCTGCTTCAAAGTCGCCCGACTCATCAAGCCCTGACATGGCATCATCAAATGCCGCATCACCGCCACTAAAAAGATCTCGGATTTTATTTTTTATCAACTCAGGGCTAGTGAAAACAGGGCGAACACGCTGCCCCAATTTAAATTGTAAGACATCCATGCTGGCGTAATCCATGGGATCAGAGGTGGCAATCACCATCTCACCGCCACTCATGGCTATAGGCACAAAATGAAACTCTGTGCACAATTCTTCAGGACACTTCTCAATAAGTGCGGCATCGATTTCAACGTGATTTAAATCAAGATAAGGAACTTTATAAATCTTAGCTAAAGCTTGTAAAATTTTGGTTCCGTCTATGTCGCCAAGAGAGAGTAAAGCAAACAATAGGCCGCTTTTTTTAGCTTCATCGCTTTGCATAGCTTCTGATATTTGCGCTTGTGTAACAAGGCCTGTATCAATCAACTGCCGCTGCTGCTTTAGAAGCATACTCCCCCCAGATCGGATTATGAACGGGTAAACATTAGTTGCTAAGTTAAGAATATCAAGCAGTTATTCCCCTTTGAACTAAAAGAAAATAACGGTAGCCTCCGCCGCGTGAAAACAATCCATAAAATTGCCTGCAACAAAAGCTTCCTCATTTTCTTTGGTTTAGCCATGGTTTTGAGCGCTTGCTCGGCCAAAGCGCCCATGGCCACATTACATCAAGCTCCACCCCTACCAACACCAAAACCACTTGCTACAAATAACCCTGATCCGGATGCCCCAGAAACACTTATCCTTGATACCACCTTAGAGCCTCAAACTTCTGTCTTCCTCGCCGATATTAGCAGTACAGATTTAGAACTTGTCACCAACGAAGCCCGCACTGCTACCCTGCCCAATTGGGACAACATTGACACACGCGCTCAAAAAGTGCGCTTGCGCATGCTCAATGCCATTCAAGCACTCAACGCACCCCAAGAGCTCCTTTTTGTGCCCGTTGCTGAATCAGGCTACAATCCTTACGCCCTCTCTCCAGCGGGTGCCTTCGGGCTCTGGCAATTGATGCCAAGAACAGCAATGGAGCTGGGTGCTGTACACAGACATGGCATCGACGGTAGGCGACATGTCGAAAATAGTACCCAAGCAGCCGTATCTTATCTTTTAACACTTCATGAGAAATTTGACAGCTGGCCGCTGGCATTATGCGCCTACAATCTAGGCCCTTGGGGAGTTCAACGTCGCTTAAATAAACAACCTTGGCATCCAGATATGGGGCTTGATGCGCTGCCCTTTCCAGCTGAAACAAAACATTACGTCAAACAAATTCTTGGCATGATTGCGCTTCAGGAACGTGGTGAAATCACCTTCTCCGCACCTTTAGCCACGGATGCCTTTCAAATCGAAGCGCCCATTGACTTAAACCAACTTGAACAAATCGCAGGCATGGAAAAAAATGAGGTTTTCTACCTCAACCCAGGCTTTGATTATCAACATTATCTCAATCGCAACATTGAACTGCACTTGCCACAAAAAAACATCGCCGTACTGCAAGAAGCTTTAAAAAATGACCCCAACATCCTCAAACCCAAACACATCAGTGTAAAGATTAAACAAGGCGATTCTTTATGGAAAATTGCCCACCATCACCACACCAATATCGCCTATTTACGTCAACTCAATCCAAACCTAAGCAACACTTTAAGTGTTGGTCATCGCATTATTGTACCTGCTTCGAATAGTTTCACTGCGACATCATACAAATACAATCCGTTGCTGGTGCAAGGGCGCCGCATCCACTACAAAGTGAGAAACGGTGATTCTTTATGGAAAATCGCTGAAAAATTTGGTACTTCAAGCCATGCTATTGCTCGCACCAACCAGATGTCTGCCAATGCATTGATTAGACCAGGAGATCGATTATGGATTATCGCGCGTTTACGACCAAACTAATTACACCTTTTTTATTACTTTTGCTTGTTTCATGCAGCAACAGTGATGAAAGCGCCCCTACAACACCTCAGGTTGCCCAGCAAAAACAAGTTACAACACCTTTACCACCAGCAGCACCCATTTACCAAGCTTCCCACGGTGGTAGGCTAATGGATGCAAGTATAGGTGATGCGAGCAACTTAATCCCTTTGATTGCAGGTGATAGTGCCAGCCATGAAGTTGCAGGCCAACTTTATTTATCGCTTCTCAAATACGATAAAAATCTCAATCTTGTTGGTCAGCTTGCCGAAACTTGGGAAATCTCAGATGATAAATTAAGCCTTACTTTCAAACTCAAACCCAACCTAAAATGGAGCGATGGCAAGGATTTTACTGCCGAAGATTGTTTATTCACACTCAAACTCATTCAAGATAAAAATACACAAAGCCCGTATAAATCAGACTATGCAAAAGTTAAAAGTGCTGAAGCACCTGATGCAAATACTTTCAAGATTCACTACAGCGAAGTTTTTTCGCCAGCCCTCGCCTCGTGGGCAGCTTTATCGATTTTGCCCAAGCATATTTTTGCTGGTGTAGACATCATGAATACCGACCTCTCCCGTCACCCTAAAGCCAGCATTGGCCCATATCTTCTCAAAGACTGGCAACCCCAACAAAGCATCACCATGCAAGCCAATGATCATTATTTTGATGGTGATGTTTGGATTGATGAACGTATTACCCGTATAATTCCCGCCCCATCTACCCAGTTTTTAGAACTTAGTGCTGGTAAGCTGGACTTGGTTGAGCTAACTCCTACCCAATATACCCGCCAATTTGACAACAATTCTTTTTTAAAAAATGAATACAATCGTTATGAATACTTAGGTAACAGCTATACCTACCTTGGCTTCAACCTCAGACACAAACCCTTTGATGATATTCGCGTGCGCCAGGCGCTGGCTTATGCCATTGATAGGCAAGAACTGGTTGATGGTGTGCTTTTAGGTCTAGGCGAAGTCATTGCTAGCCCTTACAAACCTGGTACAAGTTGGGTAAATCAAGCCATTAAACCCAGACCTTTTGATACCAACAAAGCCAAAGCCCTACTCACTGAAGCAGGATGGGTTAGAGAAGAAGGCGACTCTTACGTCAGCAAGAATGGTAAAATATTATCCTTTACCATCCTCACCAACAACGGCAATAAAAAACGTGCTGATTCTGCAACCATTATTCAACAACGCCTCAAAAGCATAGGGGTGCAAGTTCAAATTCGTTTGGTCGAATGGTCGGCTTTTATCGAGAATTTCATCAACAAACGCGACTTTGATGCCGTCATTCTAGCTTGGTCACTCTCACCCGACCCCGACCAATTTAGCATTTGGCATTCCAGCCAAACAGGGCAGCGCCAATTTAATTTTTTAAATTATAACAATGCTACAGTTGATGATGCTTTGGTTAAAGCACGTTTAACCTTTGATTTGGCTGAGCAAAAAAAGTGGTATGATATGATGCAACAAGAAATATATCATGATGTGCCTATGGTTTTCCTCTACGCTGCACATACTTTAGTTACTGCAAACAAGCGCATCCAGGGCATTAAAGTTGCTCCGGCTGGCATCTCTTACAACAGCGAAAAATGGTTTGTGCCTAAAGTCTTACAACGAACCAGCATGCAACCTTAAAACATGGACAATATGCCTCTAACCGTTACCGAATTAACGGCACGCATCAAACAAGTCTTAGAACAAGGTTTTGCCCAAGTGGAAGTCACTGGTGAAATTTCGCGACTTACGCACCCATCATCGGGGCATTTGTATTTCACCATCAAAGATGCTCATGCGGCAATATCTGCAGTGGTTTGGCGCACTGCGGCTACACGCTTAAAAACAAAACCCAAAGATGGGCAAGCTTATGTTTTTTCTGGCCACTTAAGCTTATATGAGCCACGTGGCAGCTACCAGCTGGTGGTCACACGCATAGAAGCCGTAGGTGCAGGCCGCTTGGCTGCTGAATTTGAGCGGCGCAAACAAGCGTTTGCCCAAGCGGGTTGGTTTGATGCTGCGCATAAAAAAAGCATCCCTGCATTGCCCCAACATATAGGTATTGTCACCTCAGCTACAGCGGCTGCTTTTGCCGATGTGAAGAAAGTGCTTGCTACACGGCCAACGTGGCTGCGCATCACTTTATCTCCCTGTTTGGTTCAAGGTGAAGCCGCACCAACAAGTGTAGCCACAGCAATTCATCGCTTAAATCAGCTTGCAGACAAACCTGATGTAATATTATTGGTACGCGGTGGTGGTAGCATTGAAGATTTATGGTGTTTTAATGATGAAACCATCATCAAGGCTGTGTTTGAATCTAAAATTCCTGTTATTTCAGGTATTGGGCATGAAATTGATACCACTTTAACTGATTTAGCCGCTGATGTTCGTGCAGCAACACCATCCAACGCCGCTGAAATGGCCTGCCCATCCCGCGAAACATTACGCCCACAAGTACAACGTTTAGCCAAACAACTTCAGCAAGCTATCAGCCGCTATCAAGACGACAAAAACTGGAGCTTAGAGCGAACAAGCCATAAAATACAACATTTGTTACGGGAGCAACTGCAACAAAAACACAGCCTTATTCGGCACTTGAAAGCTGCACTGCAACAACATGAACCCAATCAATTGTTGCGCCACGATATGCAACAATTTTACACCTTAAAACAACAGCTACTGGCAACAACTCAAAACACGCTACAAAAGAGAAAACCGCGTTTGAATCAACATCAGTATCAATTGCAAGTAAGCGCGCAAAGCCAGCTACAAGACAAAAAACAACAATGGCAAAAACGGCACGAACAACTCTTTGCCATGAATCCTCAACATGTCTTAAAACGCGGTTATGCCATGACCACCGACCAACATGGCCAAATCATCTCATCATCGCAAAAGTTGCAAAAAAATGATGTCTTACAACTTCATTTCCACGATGGTGTGGCGCAAACCAAAGTTGTCACCATCAAAGCTGAGAGGTAAATCATGAAAGCTTTATATATCGTTATTCTTTTGACATGTTGCAACAATGCTTGGGCAACCACCTATCAAGCTGCCCAAGGTGATGTTTTGCGCATCCCTGCCCCATCTTCAGCAGCAGACTTGCACATCAAGGTTTTTGGTAAAAATTGGCCTATTTATCAGCATCAAGGCAAAAATATTGCCTGGGTAGGCATTGATTTAAAAACCAAAGCAAAAACTTACACCATCACATGGTCTTCAAAACACCAACATTGGCAGGATAAATTGGAAGTAACAAAAGGTGATTTTCGCATTTCGCACATCGAAGTTAAAAAGAGTATGTCTACATTTGATCAGGCTGCCCTCAAACGTATTCGAGCCGATCAAAATGCCATCAAAAAAACTTACAAAACAGTCGTAGCCAGCAGCAATACATGGCCAGAAATGATTTGGCCTGTCAAAGGTGTTATTTCTACCCCGTTTGCAGCACAACGTTATGTCAACGGCAAGCCGCGCTCAGCCCATTCTGGGCTTGATATTGCAGCCCCTCAAGGCACACCTGTACTGGCTCCACTGGCAGGAAAGGTTTTACTTGTCTCAGATATGTTTTTAAACGGACCACTTATTGCCATTGGTCATGGTGATGGTTTAACAAGTGTATATGCTCACCTCCACAAAGCTTTGGTCGAAGAAGGCGACACGCTCAAACAAGGCGATATATTTGCAGAAGTTGGTTCTACGGGTCGTTCAACGGGGCCGC
>JAJFLD010000055.1 GCA_021772875.1 Ghiorsea sp.
AAAATCTTCGGCAAAAGCTTGACCTGAGAATGTCATCACAACTGCAAATAATAATACTTTTTTCATATTTATTAACTCTCTATTCTTCAATAATTATTATAGATCTTTAAAGTAGGTCAAGAAATCACCTTTTTCTTGCACTGTACATTCACGACCATAGGTCCACTTGCAGTTGCGCTTGAACCATTTCTCAACTTTTTTCACTTCCATGAAACGTGCAGTGTCATCTTCTTCTATTTTAACAAAGGGTACAGATGGTGCCATAGCCGCAATCACTTTACCGGTTTTAGCATGTTTGCCGGGCTTGGTTAAATCTGCAGTATGGCAAGTCGCACAGGTACGGTCTTTCTGAAGCACACCCTTTTTATCTGTAAAGGGTTTACTTGTAGTCCACATCTTTTTGCCAGCATCTGCACTAAAGTTGCTGCCGCCTTCAGTTTCATACTGTGCCAACATTTCAGGAATCACATTGGCCTGAGCCATCATCGGTGTGACGCACAAAGCTGCTGCTAATATCAATATCTTTTTCATTTTAATCCTCTCTTACCAAGTCAGTGCAATTGCAGTAATCATTGCCACGCCGCCAAAAATACCTTTAGAAGCATGTTCAGTACCTACAGTACCTGCATTATTATTATAATTATTAACCGCACCTTTCACAGCAAGGTAATAACCAATAGTACCAGCAAGCCCAAGCAAAACATGAAGATTATCGCGGTCTAATATGCCGTCCTCAAGATGAAAATCATCCCAGTGGGTGTACAAACCTGTGCCTACTGCTGCTGCACCCAATTGCCAAGATGCTTTTGCTGCTTTGTAGTGGACTGTGTTCAATAAATCTGGATCTGCGCCACTGGGTACAGTAACAGCTGTTACAATGCCCATCGCCATAGAAGCCAAACCAAGATACATGTGGAGATTGTTCTCGGTGAACATCGGTTTTTCAAATGCTGAATCCGGGATGTTCGGCGTAGACACTCTAGCAGAGCTCGTTGTTGCACGGTTGTCCGCAAGCAACAGATCTGAACTTAACAATTCAACGTTAAAATCCAAATCTGCCAAAATGGTGTTGTTATAATCTTCTTGAGCGTATGTCGTTGCAGACAATCCTAGCAACAAAACAATAGCTGCCGCTTTAGCGGCTATATGTCGAACAATAAAATGCATAGTCCTTCCTTTTCACTTAAAAAATTTCGTGCGGCCAACCCTACTAAGCAGCAAGGTCGCCAATCAAGCTTTACTTTATGTGAGCCATATCACTTTTGTCGTGGATGCTCAGGAACCACTTGTTTTTATTAGACATACGCAGCCTGCCACGTACCAATACCTTATCACCAACATGCGGAAAATCGTCTGGCTTAAAACCTTCTCGGTATTTCCTTGGGATGGTAACTTCTAACTTTCCAAGCTGAAACCGGAACCGCTTACGACTCACCTTGCTCACACTTGCTTGCACCAGACGAAACTGCCCCAACAAACTTTTATCCAAAGCATCCACTTCAAGCACTTTCCAGCGCGGATGTGACCACATATTTCGTTTGTGTTGGATAGCTTCTTGTTCGATGCGCTGCAACTTTTCTGCGGCATAAGTATTCGGCACAAAGGTATAAACATGTGCCAGCCCTTGGCGCACCATGTCAGCATTCACCCACAAGCCATCGCGCAAATACACATGCGCTAAGGTTCGCCCATACTTGTCTTTCTTTTCTTTATCAAACCCCAACCGAACCTGCTGACCATCAATCAAACGTTTAAGCAGTGTTTTGGCTTCATTGCCCAAAGGCTGTGCAGGGCTTGTATCATGACGTGTTTCAGGTGTGTTGATGCCCAACAATCTCACTTTCTCACCGCGTCGTGTTGTAAATGTATCGCCATCAATCACATGTTTCACACTTACCCAGCGCTCTTGGCTCACCCAAGATAACGAACCTGCTGTGCTTGATTGGACAGCAAAACAGCAAATCAGCAGCGTGAAAACACGCCAAATCATACGTTAAGGCTGCCTACCAAATCTTGATAGCTATCCATCTCATGTTTGATTAAATAATCTGTTAAACCATCTAGCACTTTGCGACACATCAATGGATCATAAAACAGGCCCGTGCCCAACCCCAAAGCAGTTGCACCTACAATTGCAAACTCCAGCGCATCTTTCGGCGTAGTTAAGCCACCTTGCCCTAAAATGGGAACACCAAATTTCGCCGCAACCGCTCTGGTTTGATGAATCTTCCACAGTGCTACAGGTTTGATGCAAGGACCAGACAAACCACCCGAAACATTACCAATCACTGGTTTACGTTGCTCAACATCAACGGCCATGCCTACCAATGTATTAATCACAGACAAAGCATCCGTACCTGCCTCAATACAAAGACGAGCTGTCTCTGCAATGTCCGCATTATTCGGTGATAGTTTGGTAATCAAAGGCTTGGATGTTTGGCGGCGCATGGCTGCAACAACTTTTGCCGCCATGATAGGATCATTACCAAAATGAACCCCACCCTCTTTAACATTCGGGCATGAGATATTAATTTCAATGGCCGTCACTGGCGAATCATCAAACATCGCTGCAACTTCTGCATATTCCTCAAGGCTTGAACCATTGGCGTTGGCCCAAAACTGGGTGTCTTGATGCGGCAAATTGGGCAACACTTCATCAATCACATATCGCGTACCGGGGTTTTGTAATCCAATAGCATTGAGCAAACCCGATGGTGTTTCATAAAGCCTGTGTGGCGCATTACCCATACGTGGCTCAAGCGTTGTGCCTTTTAAAATAACCGCACCAACATCTTTGTTGGAAAACCCTTCAATGCGCGTGTATTCCTCACCAAAACCTACACAGCCTGATAACAATACCAACGGTGTTTGCAGCTTTAACCCTGCAAATTCAACACTTAAATCAGGTGTTATACGGCTCATCTTTTATCCTTGATTGGCGGCAAATAAGGGCGAACAACTTCTGGCACCAAGGTGGTCACATCTCCGCCCATACTCGAAATTTCGCGGATGAAACTTGATGAAACAAAGGTGTATTCTTCGCGTGCCATCACAAATACAGATTCAATGTTTGCATCCAATTTGCGATTCATCGCCGATAGCTGAAATTCATATTCAAAATCAGACGCTGCCCTTAAACCACGTAAAATTGCCGTCGCCTGATGCTGTTGTGCCAAGTTCACCAACAAACCATCAAAACTAAGTGTTTGTATTCTATTTTCCCCTGCAAAAGTGGCATTCACCATATTCAAGCGTGTTTGCACATCAAACATAGGGCTTTTTTTAGAGCTATCGGCAACAGCAATAATGATTTGATCAAACAACTTCAAACCACGCTGCACCACATCAACGTGGCCTAAGGTGATAGGATCAAATGTGCCAGGGTAAATTGCAGTTTTCATATGTTATTTTTCGTATGTGGTTCAAAAAAATATAATGTCGTTTCACTGTATTTACGCTGTTGCACAGGCATGAGTGTTTTCCACTGTGGACGACTCTGCGAAGACTCTTCAATCACCAACCTATCGTAACTAATACTTCTTTTTTCTAACCACCCCGGCACTTGTTCCGCAAGACCTTTAGCATACGGGGGATCGGCATAAATGAAATCAAAATGTTGCCCTTCTGGCAGTGCTTTGGGCAGGCTGCCGCAATGAATTGTCCAAGGTTCAATACGCCATGATTCTTGGATTAACTTCATGGCTTGGCAAGCAACACGATCGGCTTCAATGCTTGTCAACGTCTTTGCGCCACGCGACAATGCTTCAAGCCCAATCACGCCACTGCCTGCAAACAAATCCAAGACTGACAAACCATCAATATCACCAAGAATATTAAATAAGGCTTCTCGCGCACGTGAAGATGTTGGTCTTAATCCTTCTATGTCAGGCACACGCATCGTGCGGCCACGCATAGAACCTGCTGTAATTCTCATTGTGTAAGGTTTGTGATTACCATTTGCGTTCAAAAGAAGCGAGATTCTTTTTCAATAGTGCCAAAGCATTGCTATCGCCAGGAGACACAGCATCACATGTAAAACCAATATCCACAGCTATACGCTGTTCAGTCTCAGGCCAAACAAGGGAAACATCCCAGTGTTTATTAAGTTTCTCAGCCCAGCCCCTTGCTTTTTCTTCGTTGATATTAGGCAATAAAATGGCAAAACAACCTTGCCCCATATCAGCAATCACATCATAAGAACGTGTTTTAGAGCGAATAAAAGCACCGGCTTCTCGCGAAGCTGATTCGGCAAACCATTCAGCATGTGCACGGGCTAATGAAACATAGTTACCAATGCCTACCACAACCAAACTTAAAGGCAGCTTGGCCTCACGGCAGCGATCAATTTCTTGCACATAACGTTGATAAAAATAATGTTCTGTTTCCAAATCTGTGACGGGGTTTCTGAAGAAATAACGCTCCAGCCGCTCACTGCGCATCAAGGCGGTATTTACGCGCGCAATCAACTGCATGGGTGTTACAGGTTTTGTCAGGTAATCATCCACACCAAGCGTTAAACCTTTGATTTGATCATCAATATCATCCAAAACACTCAAAAAAACAAAAGGCGTGAGATTAAAGCTTTTATCTGCACGGATTTCACGGTACAAACCCCAGCCATCAAGGTTTGGCATCATGATATCTGTTAAAATCAAATCGACATGGCGACTACGAAGAATGTTAAGCGCATCTTCTCCATCTTCTGCTTCAAGGACACGAAACCCACCTTGCTGCAAAAAATGACTGGTAACATCACGGCTGGTGTTAGAATCTTCAACAACTAAAACTGTTTTCATGCACCATCCTTCAACTTCGTTTGATTTGCTTTTTTTGGCCCAACCCATATCTGTTTCCAGCTATCGGGCGGCAGATATTTTTTGGCGTCTCTTCGCACATCGGCAAGGGTGACGGATTTCACACTTTCCGTCCAGTTTTGCAAATAATCCAGTGGCCGATGGTATAACCCCATCATACCCAATAACCCTACACGCTCACGATTGGAGTCCATACGTTGGGCAAACCCACCCATCAAATTGGTTTTGCTTTTATCCAACATCTCTTGTGTGATCGCACCTTCAGATAAAGCTTTTAAAACCTCTTTTAACACAGCCTCTGCTTCATCCGCTTGATCTGATCTGGTTTGCAAACGAATCACATATGCACCAGATGTTTCCAATGGCTGAAACCATGAATACACGCCATAAACAAGGCCTCGTTTCTCACGAATTTCTTCCATCAACTGTGAGCCAAAACCGCCACCGCCTAACATGTGATTTAAAACCAACAGCGAAGCATAATGCTCATCATGCCTTGATGGGCCAAGCCTAACCCACTCTACCAGAGTTTGGTGTTTATCCATCACATGGTGGTAATCTGACTTTTTCGATGGTTGAGGCTGCTGAATATCGGCAAACAAATGTTGCGGTTGCCCTTGCCATTGGCCAAAATAAGTCTGCGCCAGTTTAATCACTTCATCCATAGTAATGTCGCCGCTCACGGCCAAAGTGCTACCTTCAGGTTTCACCTGTTGTGTATAAACAGCTTTCAAATCAGCCAAGCTTATCGTTTTAAGTGAAGCAAGCGTTCCTGAAACAGGGTGACCATAAGGCTGGTTGGGAAAGAGCAGCTCGGCCTCAGCCAAAGTGGCAAATGTTGTTGCTTCTTCTTGTGCCTTCACCATAGACGACACTGTATTCTCATGCAGAAAATCAAAGCGTTTTTTATCCCACCCTGGCTGCAACAAAGCTTGTGACATAGCATCTACACCTTCAGCCACAGCTTCTTTAAGCACAGTGAGTGACATTGACATAGCATCCTTATCAACACCTGCACCCAAGCGAATAGACGCATCATCAAGCTTGGCTGCCCACGCCTGATAATCATATGTTTTGGTATGATCCATCAACATATCTGACAACAACGATGCCGAACCACCTTTGCCTTGCGCATCAAACCGACTACCTGCTGGCATCACCAATTTCATGGCCACCATAGGCACATGATGCGCTTGGATAAGTAAAATATTCAAACCATTTTCCATGGTATGCTGTTGCACTTCAGGTGCAGCAAACGTTTGTCCCGAACCCATCAACAACACAGCCATCAACATAAATTTCTTCATTGTGTTGCTTCCCTTTTATCCGATTTCTGCATTTGCTTTTGCGCTAAAACCTCATCTTGTTTGGGCAATAACACACCTGTTGTCGCCCGATCTGGTGTAATCCATCGCTTCACCACATCCCGCACTTGTTCAGGTGTGACTTGACGAATCAGCGTTAACCAGCGCGTTTGTTCATCCGCGCCAATACCCACGGTTTCTAAAGTACCAATCTGTTTCGCTCTTAAATACAAGGAATCCTGCTCAAACACCGCATTGGCAATCATTCTGCGTTTGGCAGCTTCGAATTTACGTTGATCAGGCAATGTTTTACCCATCTCCGCCATCAAGCTCCAAAATTCTTTCTCAAAATGGGGCACAGATTGCCCAACACCAATGGCACCATAGGCATACCATAAATCTAAGCCCATCGTAAATGGATCATAACCCGCAGCCGCCGAAACCGCTGATCGTTTTTCATTGACCAACACTTGATTCAACACTGCCGAATTTCCACCGGCCATGATGGATGTTGCCACAGCAAGTGCCGCAGCTTCTTTATCATTTTGATGCGGCCGCCAAGATGGCACAGGAATCGTAAATGCCACCAAAGGTAATTGTGCAGGAATCTTAACTTCTACGCGCTTCTTGCCCAGCGGCTCTGGTTCAGTGGGGTTAAATCGTGGTCTTATCTTTTTGGCTTCCATGCGACCAAATGTTCGTTGTACGACTTTCTCCACATCTTTAAAATGAACATCGCCAACCACCACTACAGTCACGTTGCCTGCAACATAATGTTGTTTATAAAAATCTTTCACATCATCAATGGTGAGTGTTTTTAAATCTTGCATCCAGCCAATCACAGGGTTGCGATAAGGATGCAAACGCAAAGATGCAGCGGACAACTCTTCAAACATGCGTGAATTGGCATCATCTTCGGTGCGCATCCTACGCTCTTCCATAATCACCTTGATTTCACTGTCAAAGTCTTTGGCATTTAAGCGCAGATGACCAAATCGTTCAGCTTCCATGGCCAACACTTTAGCCACTTCTTTAGCAGGCACAGTCTCAAAATAGGCCGTATAATCTGTAGATGTAAAAGCATTGTCATTGCCACCCATGGCAGAAATGATTTTAGAATATTCACCTGCTTTCAATTGTGCAGAGCCTTTGAACATCATGTGTTCAAACACATGCGCCAACCCTGTTTTGCCAGGCACCTCATCGCGCCCGCCCACTTTAAGCCAAATTTGAACCATGGCCACAGGCGCTGAATGATCCTCTTCAACAATCAATTCTACGCCATTCTTAAAGCTCGCTCGTTGTAAGTTGGCAGGCGCTGCCGTAGCAGTTGCAAAACTTGCTACCACACCCAAGCCACATAAAAACATCATTTTTTTCAATAGCATAAAAGGATTCACCGTGGTTTAAATTTTTTTCTGTTCCGCGCATGCAAACAAAATAGTGAAGTATTGTCATCATTTGCCGATGAATATAGTATGAAGAATTTACGCACACAACAAGCCGCAGTTGCTTTGGGATACAATCAAAATGTAGGCGCTGCCCCTCGGGTTTTGGCAGCGGGCTTTGGTGAAGTGGCGAAATCTATTTTAAGTGTGGCGCGTGAACATCAAGTGCATATCCACAACGATAGCCAACTGGCCACTCTTTTAGCCCGTGTGCCTGTGGGTCAAGAAATTCCTGAAGAAGCCTATCAAGTTGTGGCAGAGCTGTTGGCGTTTTTATATCAAACTGATCAAAATATGTTGCACAAAAATGTTACTGCACCACATCAAGACCACTAAGCGCATACACGCCTCGCGGATCGTTCCATAACATCACTTGTCCAATCTCGACCCGCAAAGATGACATCACTCCATCCAACAAGCTTGTGTGCGTGCTTGCAAACACCATTGTGGCTTCACTCAATAAGTTATCCATAATAAGTTCAAAAGGACTTTGTGGTGGATCAATCACCACAGGTTCATAAACATTTTCAATCTTCGCCAACTTTGCCGCAGCTTGGATGGCATCATCAATACCACCTAAAGCATCTACTAGACCCAGCTCAAGCGCATCTTGCCCACTCCAAACACGCCCTTGTGCCAATAGCTCCACTTCTTCCAAAGCAATGCCCCTGCCATCGGCAACATGTTGGATAAACTGATGGTAAATTTGATCTATGCTTAATTGGATGGAATCTGCCAATTCAGGGCTTAACGATTTATCCAAGCGCATGCCGCCTGCAATATTTGTCGTACCCAAACCATCTGTTTGAATGCCAATTTTCTTCAAGCTTCGATTGATATTGGGCACAATGCCAAACACACCGATTGAACCCGTAATGGTTGCAGGTGACGCCCAAATCTCATCGGCTGCTGAGGCAATCCAATATCCACCCGATGCAGCCATACTACCCATAGATACCACCACAGGTTTACCATGTTGACGCAACACGTCCACAGCATGGCGAATGCTTTCTGAAGCCAAGGCACTGCCACCGGGTGTATTCAAGCGTAAAACCACAGCTTTCACGCGTTCATCATCCAAAGCCGTGCGCAATTGCTCCACCATGGTGTCGCTGCCAATGGTGCCTGATGGTTGTTCGCCGTTTAAAATTTGGCCGCTGCCTGAAACAATACCTATCCAATTATCTGCCGAATGGGGTTGCGTGGGTATAAAGCTGCTGCCACTTGCCATCAGATAATTTTTATAACCCACAAGCTCTGCATCACCAGTTTTGCTTATCAACAAGGCATCTGCTTGCTCGGCATACATCAAGCCATCCACCCAATGTTCTGCTAAAAACAATTTCCCCATATCACCATCATAGGCTTGGATAGAGGCTGCAGGATGATCTAAGGTATTTTGTAATTTTTCAGGTTTGATGCCACGCATTTCAAACAAATCATCGGTATAAACACGCCATAATGTATCCAACCAAGCTTGGTTTGCTTTTCGCTCGTCATCAGACATCGCACTTTGGATAAAGGGTGCTGCTGCTGATTTGTATTTCCCTGCACGGAAAACGTGTACATCAACCCCAAGTTTATCTAAAGCATCACGCACATAATTACGGTATAAGCCATAACCATTCAGCCCAATATTGCCCATAGGATGTAAATAAACTTCATCGGCAGTGGCCGCTAAATAATATTGATGTTGCAGCCAATTATCTGCATATGCCATCACAGGTTTACCACTTTCTTTAAACTTCTCTATGGCTCTGCGCAGCTCGCGCAAATGCGGCAATGCCGCTGTAGACAACTCCTCCAAATCAAGGCGAACCCCCACCACTGCATCATCTTTTGCCGCTCGCTCTAAGGCAGTGACAACATCATGAAGTTTCACTTGGCTGGGTGCTGGCGTGGTTAAGGCTGACAAACCAAAATCAGGCCGCTTGATTTGTTCAACAAGCTCACCCTTCAAGTCAAGCTGTAGAATCACATGTTCAGGCAACGATGGCCGCGCATTCATGATGGTAACAATGAAAAAACCTATAAATAGGAGGAAAAAAACATTAAGCATCACATTACGCGTGACATCCAAACCTTTCATCAACCGTGAAAAAAATAATTTCATAACAACCTCTATCTGACGCCCATCATCAACATGCTTAAAGCTTCTACCCTTTCAAATCCATATCCCATATAAAGGATAAAAAATGTTCTAAGCTTAAGCTTTCATCCAACCTTCTAAGGTTTCAATAATCATTTTTGCTTGTTTGGCATTGGTGATATTAAATTTAGAGCGTGGTGTATATTCACCGTTCCGTTTTTGAAAACGGCGAATCGTATATTTATCTTCGCTGTATGCTTCCTTAGCTTTTTCCCATGTTTGATAACGAAACATAATCGTCACCCAAGCACCTTTGCTAAGAATCATTTTATCAGTTTGTTTGGTGGTTAAAATACCGTTTTCTTCATAATCAATGGTTAAGTCGTCAGCAGTCATCATCACTCTCTTTTTAAAAATATGTGCCAAGGTTAGCAGGTCATCATGGCAAGGTCACAAAAATAACATGCACACATTAAAACCATCTTGCCAAACAAATAGGTAAGACACATCACATTCTTACCCTAAACCATAGGCAACAGTGGTGTTATGAACAAAGGAGTTGAGCTATGAATACTTTTCGTGCCAAACGTATCGCCGATTATTTCTCAGCCATAGGCATTTTTGAAGTGCACAACAAACTTCATGGTGTTGAAGTTTCATTCCGCAATAACCGCATCTATTTCGAAGATGAATCAAGCTTTTGGTCGTTCTTGTTTTATCTGGCACACGCCATGCACCATGACAGTTTGATTGCCGATGCCCAAGCCAAGCTGATTGCTTAATACGCAAGGTTTCATGGATAAGCTTTTACCTGACTTTACCCCTACAGCAACGCCTCAATCATCCTTAGGATAAAGATCTTTTACTGTCACCTTAGGTTTGATGTTTTCGCCCTTTAAAGGGGGAAGTTTTTCATTGTCTTTATGGTATTGTTGATACACATACCGCCCCACCAAAACCAGCCCAATCACCACAAAAATAATAAACATATAGTCGCCACCTGAAAGCGGCTCGCTAGAGAAATACCGTCCAGAACTAAGCATCATCAATACCCATAGATTATAATCCCTATCCCTTTACAGCAAATCAACATTCATATTGAACGCTTTTTTCTACGCATATTCCCCACCCTGTATACAATCTCACATCATGATGTAACAACTTAACATTGTGTACTTTATTATCAAACCTACAATCAATTGTTCTTCATCCTCATGGCTTTGTAAAAGCCTCAAATTCGCTAAAAAATATGCTGGGAAATGATATTTAGGTTAAGCTTAGCTATTCTACACAGGAGCCCCGAAAATGCTAAACATGCTTTTCTCTGAAAGAGTTGTGATTGAAACCCACGATATGGCTTGGATTCAAAGCCCAAGGGCAGGCATAACGCGCAAGTTATTGGAGCGCGAACATGCAGAATCTGGTCATGCAACCAGCATAGTGCGTTATGCAGCAGGTGCACATTTTTCTACGCATTCCCACCCCAAAGGCGAAGAAATATTTGTATTGGAAGGTGTGTTTTCTGATAAAAATGGCGATCATCCAGCAGGTAGCTACATCCGTAATCCAGAGGGAAGTTCTCATGCGCCGTTCAGCGAGCTTGGCTGCACACTTTTCGTTAAATTAGGCCAATGCAAAGCAGGCGACACAGAAAGCATTTGTATCAACACAAATACTACCCATTGGCTACAGGGGCAAGGTGGCTTGCAGGTGATGCCGCTGCATGCATTTGAAGGTGAAAGCACGGCCTTAGTCAAATGGCCAGCGCATGAACGTTTTGCACCCCACAAACACTTTGGTGGTGAAGAAATCCTTGTCTTATCAGGAACCTTTATGGATGAATATGGTGAATACCCAACCCATACCTGGCTACGAAACCCTCACTTAAGCCAGCATTTTCCCTTTGTGAAAGAAGAAACTGTTATCTTGGTAAAAGTAGGGCATCTCTGAAACTAAACCATTGGCAAAAATTAAAGAAAGCATTTTGCTTTCTGCTCTTCATCCAAAGAAATTATAACTCAAAAAGCCGCTTTAACTTGCGTAACAACTAACCGAAAATAGGCGGGGGACCAATACGCAACCCTTGGGTTACGTTAACTGCCAGCAGCTCAACATGAAAAATATTAAAAGGCCAGTAATTGCTAGCGTGATAGATGTTCGCCCACAGCAGAAAATCTTTCCCCTCGCTAAAAAAAATTGATTGAATCGAAGCGGTCTCCTTGCTTAGTTATTATAACGTGACATCTTTTATCTTGAACAATATTTCGTCACTTCCCCCTTGAGTATTACTACAAAAAATATGATAGTCACCTTTCTTTAAATGCAAAATTAAGTTCTTCGGAACTGCTAAACTTTCCATTTGTTTACCGTTCAAGAAACAGCTTATCTCTCGCAAACTGGATGATGACTCAATATCCAAAGAAATTACCGCATCACTTCTCCCAAACGATGGTAAAAGCATATATTCATCACCTTGTTTGGGGCGTTTTATCGTCAGGTGCCCTTGCTCACTCCCAAACCTTCTACAGCTTGGATGAAACGGAGGAACAGTTAAGGATATACCTGGCCTCTCACCAAACCACCTACGAACTAAGGGCGGTAACTGTAGAATATTAGCCTCATATACTTCTAGATCGGCATCACAGCCCTTTAATACGCGCAAGCCACTTTTTCTATCCAGTAAAATATGCTTATGAAAACGACAGCTTCCTACAAGTGGACTATGCTTTAATGCCAACACTGTTTTTGTTTCTGGACAAAATGTTGTCGGTGTATCTCCAGAAAATGCACATACTTCAACTTCTTCTAAATCAAAGGATTCTCGACTTCCTTGATCGGTAATACTTTTCTGTTTCTGTAACCCTTCCAATATTTCAAACATGATTGGTGCTGCAGCCATCGACCCTGTAAGAAATTGACTAGGCTGCTGATCCAAATTACCAAACCAAACCAATACTGTGTAATCACTATTATAACCAATACTCCAAGCATCTCTGCGACCTTGGCTTGTTCCTGTTTTCCAGTGAATACCTGACTGAAATTCTGAAAAATCCTTGCGCAAAGGAAAATCTGGGCGGTCGCGTTTTGCAAGTGCTTGACCCAACAAAATCATAGTACCTTCTGAAAACCAAGGTCGACCCTGCTCCCTACGTCCTTCCATAAGCTGCAAGGGGCCAGCTTCTCCTCTTGCTGCTAAGTTAACGTACAACTCCATCAGTTGCAGTGGCGTCAACTCCACTCCACCAATAATCATCGACAAACCTAAAGTCTGATTTTTATCAAAATGCCAACTTACTCCTTCCTCCAAATATGCTAAAAAATATTCTAACCCAATATCTTGGAGCATACGCACAAAAGGAATATTCAAGGATTGTGACAAAGCATATTCAGCTGTCACAAGCCCCTTAAAATCACCTGAAAAGTTTCCGGGCTCATATGATGCATACCTTGTAGGCACATCCATCAAAAGGGTTTGAGGAAGAATTTTACCTTGCTCTAATGCCAATGCATAAAGAAAAGGCTTAAGCGTTGACCCGGGAGATCGCGACACTTCAAAACTATTAAAACTTTGCCCATGTTTATGATCTAAGTAGCTAAAGTTTCCTATCACTGCACGTAACTTTCTACTTTCATTTTCTGCTACCAAAATTGAAACATTATGGATGCCCAAAGCATTATATTCTGCCCTAACACGTCTCACTGTTTCCTCAGCTAAACGTTGAATATCGACTGCAATTGTAGATTTTATTGTTACTTTATTAGCGGCCTTCTTTATTAAATAGTCTGCGTAATGAGGTGCCATGAGAGGCATTTTTATCCTTTGATATGGAATGGCCTCTGCATTACCCTCTTCTTGCTGCTTTTGTGTGATCACACCTTTGTTTACAAGCTCGTTGAGTACGTGTGCACGTGCGACTTTCCATTCAGCCGCATTCAACTTATGCCAGCGTGAAGGCGATTGCGGTAATAAAAGTAAAAATGCCATTTCTCCTGCTGTTATTTCTGATGATTCATGACCAAAATATACATATGAAGCCGCACTTATCCCTTCGATATTTCCACCATAAGGAGCATATGAGAGATAGAGACGTAGTATTTCCTCTTTATTAAGATGAAGTTCCAGTTGGATAGCTTTGAAAATTTCAATAACTTTAGAACTTAAAGTTCTTGGTCTAGGCTCAAGTAATCTAACCAGTTGCATTGTAATAGTTGAACCACCACTGATAACACGGTTCGATTGAATGTTTTGTATAATCGCCCGAGTAAGTGCTATCGGATCAAGGCCAATGTGATCATAAAATCGCTTATCTTCCCTTGCTAATAGAGAGGGGATGACAACAGGTGATAACTCATTTATGTCCACAGGAAAGCGCCACACATCGCCCTTTGCTAAGTATGGTCGCAGCAATACTCCTTCATGAGAGTAAACTGTCATAGAATACTCAGCTTGAACTCGATCAGGCAATGGCACTAGCCACAAAGCCATGAAAAAAGATAATGCAATGCCCCCAAGAAGGAGAACGACCTTGTGTAACCGCTGATTAGCTATCCATTTATGGCGATTGAATTTTAACTTTGCTATAGCCTGAATATGCATGTTTCTCAGGCTCATACATTGCCTCCACTTTAGCCGCTGCCGCTGTAAACTCACCCTGGCTCACTGCACGCACGATATAATAATAATGTAACCATTCATTTACACGTGAATCAGCAAGGTCGCCAAAAATATTAACCCTATCATCCTTGCGATCAACGTAAGCAGGCTTAAACAAGCTTGATTCATCCACCCAAGGCATGTCATCACTGCGGCCAAGATTAGCGTTTTCTACCTCAAAACCTGCAGGCAACCTGTCTGAAATTGCAATATTTTCTATCTTCTGGCCTGAGTTGTTTTGAAAATCCAAGCGTACAACCAACAACTGCCCTTGTTTAATTTGCATGGGATCAATGGCTTCACCTTGCAACGACAAATAGCTACGCTTAATAACTAAGTGCGTAGTCGTTGCCGCTGGCGTTGCTAAACTACTACGGTAACCCGTAATTGTTGCATGTAAAAAGGGTGCCTTATCACCTTGATATTGTAATTGAATTGTTTTATCACTTGGGAGTTGCTCTCCATAAAAGCTCCAGCCCATTACTTGTTTATCATGAAACTCTGAAGGCACCTTTTTCCCATCAATGTTCAACTCCACTCCTTTCGTTGTTGCTCCTTGAAAGTGATTTGCTACTTTACCCAGCCCACTTACAGACCATGCTGCTTCTTGAGTATTCAAATAAGGCGTTGTAGCCAAACGATTAGCAACCCTATGCATCAACGCATCAAGGCGAGTATCATCTGGCCAAACATCTTGAGCCAAACTCAAGCGCATCGCATCAGTACGAAATGATGACCAATAACTACCACTATAGTCACGTCCTTGAGCATCAACTACGCTGAAAAGATGATAGTCTTTTAGCATACCTTCTGCTAAAGCTTTATCACCTGCCATTTGTGCAGCCAACATCACAAGGAAGCGATTTTCCAAAGCTCGCCCACCTTGCCACGATCCTCCACTCGCTAGTTTCCGAATAATCGATTTCTGATGCCTGCCTGCCAAACCCAATACATAGGCCATATAAGGCTCGGAATCTCCGTAGTAGTAATGATGGTCGCGCCATTGATATTGACGTGAACTCAGTGCCTCTTGCATAAAGTCTAACGCGTCATTTAAAGCATGCTCTGATACATCATACCCTTGCTCTTTGGCTTTTAATAAAAGATGGGTCGCATATGCCGTCCCCCATAGCACAGGTTTACTCCCCCCTGGCCAGTATGCAAACCCACCCGAAATAGTTTGCATACTCAGCAATCGATTGAGGCCACTGTAAACCATATCATCAATATTTTTGCCTTCTAACGCTTTAGGATCAAGTACACCAAGCAACTGACCAACATAAAGCAATGGCATTGTTGAAGAAGTCGTTTGCTCAATGCAACCATAAGGGTAACGAATCAAATAACGTAACCGCGTTAATTCAGAAATGTAAGGAATTGTACTGACAGTCATATGAACTTTCAGACCTGATTGATGTAAACCTTCAGGTAAATAATCTACAATTCTAAAAGGCTTATCTGTAGGTAATGTAAGATTGACCGTCTGCTCTGCTGAAAGTGGCAGAATAGGTAATGACATATTATCGTGTGTTTCAACATCGCCAGTTTGAACTTTAAATTTAAAGTCGGCCTTACCATCAAAGGCATTGACTTGAGCTGGGAAAAAGACAGTTGCTGAACCCATATCAGGTATATTCACAACTTGAGTATCTTGGCTAAGCTGCACCTCATTAGATACAGATACCGTTGCTGTAACCTTTTGTTCTTTACCCGTCATATTTACGACGAAAACTGGAATTTCAAAATTATCACCCCACTGTAAAAAACGTGGTAGTGTAGGTTGCATAACCAATGGGTCACGTACAGTCACATGTTGCTCGCTGTGCCCAACCTTTCCTGATTGAGCTGCAACAACCATCACCCTTACTTTGCCCTGAAATGATGGGATAGGAACACGGATTTCTGCATCACCTTGATTATTAGAGCTGATGATACCTGACCAGTGAGATACCAGCCTTACTGGCATAACCCGTCCGCTTTTCTTTGATGCGGCATCAGCCCCACCACCTACTTGTCCCTGATCGGATGAGATTGTTCTAGGGAAGGTCCAGCCAACTGTTTCAAAAGTTGAAACACCCTGCCTCCTAGGTTCGAAGAAATAGTTAAGGGGCTTTGGCGTTTGAAAACGTGTTAATTGTAAGATGCCTTCATCAACAACCGCAACAGAATACTCCGTCTTTTGATGATTATCATTATTCAATTTAATGACCAAATCATTACCTGGTCTCATCTCTTGCGGCAACTCTGTTATGACATTGATTAAGAAATCTTGTGGGATGATTTTCAATGAAACACTACCCCAAGCACGTGCCGGCACATACATCTCACCTTCTCGTGGGTCTTTGATAACCAATAATGAAGCATAAACATTCGGCAAAAAATCTGGTGCCTCGATATCAATCGTATTTGGCCCTTTTTTCACTTCAAACCAACGGCTTTCCAAAACAGTGTCCGCTTCAATAGCAAATAAAGCCTGTCCAGCAAATGGTGATTCAAAACTAAACGATACTTCCTCCCCAGCATTAGCCTCTTTCACTGAAGGATACAAAGTAATCTGATCGGGTGCCCTTGGTTTCAAAGCACTTGATGCTTGGCCACTCCAGTACCATGAATACCCCATGGAAACGAGCAAATCTGACGTCTGTTTACTCTCAGTTGATTGCACACGCACAACATATCTACCCCAGCTATTATTCGTGTGTAATTGCGCCTCAAAACGACCATCATTCACATCTATCGTAAAGGAGTCACCCTCAGACATCAAAATGTCTTCTCTTTGCCAAGAGTCATGCCCCATTTCGGGGTTCCAAGCATAAGTCCAGTTGCTATAAATCTGTAACACTGAAACTTGAACTTTGCCATTTTTTCGAGTTTCTGCGCCTTCAGGGGTAAAAAACTTACCTTCTACTTCAATCTCTCCATCCTTGGCTTTCAACTCTCTCACACCAATAATTTCATCATATGCTGAGACCAAGGTTGATGCACTACGATTGGTAACCCGCCCACTTCCAGACTCAGTGACGTCTACATGGCTGGTCAATTTCATCACTGTTGGAAATGATTTTTGCATATTATTCACTGAGACGCTTATGTTTGCCAAACCGTTTTGATCCAATCTGCCTTCTGCAGGTTGCAAGATCATTGCGGCTTGTTTGGTTAATCGATACTCACCAGTCGAAAATTTCTTTTGCCCAGGAATTGTAAACCAAGCGGGTTTTAATGAGAACCGTGCTTTATAGTTACCTTCTGCAACTGGAGGCCCAAATAAATATTTAGCATCCAAATTAAAATGTATGTCCTCACTTCCTTTAACTAGTGTCTTATACGGAGAAACATTCAAACCAATACGTTCCGGCACAAACTCTTCAACAAAAAAACCGTATGTACTTAATTGCTTCTTACCACTGCTCAAAATTGCTTGGTACTTCCCTGTCCCAGCATAGTCATCTAACTTGAAATCAAGGCTACTCATCCCAAACTCTGTGCTCTCCACATTTATTTCTTTCACCACTTTCTGTCTTGATGAAAAAATTTTCCAATGTAATGGGATTTTGCTCGCCGCCTTTCGATCTCCACTCCATACCACAGAAGCGAGATTCACCACTTCTCCAGGTCTATAAACGCCACGGGATGAATACACATAAGCTTCAAGTGCCGTGCTGTTATTACTGTAGGCACGCATACTCTCCTGATTGTCACCATTGGATAATACAACATCACTAAACCGCATATATGAAAGATCATCATCCGTTGACATGACTAAAGCATACGGCTTTTTATTCTGCTTCATCACCCCCTCAAGTAAACAACCTCCTCCATCACTTTGGGTTATACATGATGCAATTTCAAAGTTGTTAAAACTCATCACTTTGATTTTTACGCCGCCCTTAGCACTAAAATCTTTGGCTGCGCGCGTCCAAACATGCAGGTTTGATCCATCTTGCTTTGCCACAGCAGCTAAATCAGTTACCACTATCATTGCAGAATCCTTAAATATTACCGTTCCATTCTTATGTCGCTGATATAACATAACTTGATACACACCCTTACCAGCCACTGTCATCTCAGACAAATCAATCATACCACGAGCTTTTTTGTCCGTTTCCATTTCCAAAGCTAATTGAGTTTTAAAAACTTCCTCGGATACTTCTCCTGAAAAAGTATTTCGATTTTGGGTCATCCAAAAAATCAAGTTCTGTGGCGGCACCCGTTTCACTATAACATTTATTGCATCAACGTTACGATACTCAAAAGAGAGTTGCGCACCATCAAGTTTCGGTAAATAACGCGCCTTACTCAAAAAATTTAACTTTGGTTTAAAGCCAGGTGTGGATACGATCTTAACAACCTTATGAGTTAACCATTCATTTTTGGTACCTTTCAGGCCAGGAAAAAATGTGAGCTCATATTTGGTTTGCGCCTTAAATGCACCAACCAAGCGAAAATTACCACGTCCTGCTACCACTTCAAAATCAATGGCTGGTGAAATACTGATAAACGGTTTTGCAATAGCAGCATCTAATCGCGCCTGCCGTTGATCATGATAAGATAAATTAGCGCCTCGCACATGAAACGGTATGGTTAATGTAAAAAAATCACTCCCTTCACTAGCAGAGGGGTGTAATATTTCAATTTGAGGAGGCTCTGCTAAACTTAAGGAATCCTGTGTATTTAACACTACCTTACGCCCTAAAACTGTACTTTGTTCACCAAAACTAAACTTAAGTTTTTCTCCGCCTTTAAGTGCCAAATCGTGAATAGTGACAAGTTGAGTATGATTTTTATCTGCAACCACCTCTATATGGTCAGCATGTAAATCTTCCCAAACCTGTTTGTTTGCTCTTAAAATACTGAATGTTATTTCTTCTTTCACTGCATCAGCTGACATGTCATGATTCCAAATCATTTTCAACTTCACATAACGCTTTGGCTTTAACTCATGCACTACGAATGCGTTCACTTGCCATGTTGGTGTTTGCACAACATGTGGGCCTGTATACTTAGGGTCAATATTTAAAGATTTAGTCTTGTCTAAAGAAGGCAACTGTTTAACCATCACCGCAACATCACTGTAATCTGACTCGGGTCGTTGCCATTTTATTTCAAATTGGTGCATTGAATTCCACTGCCCCGTAAAAGGCCAATTAGGTTGTAAGCTAATGCCTGGTAGCATTGAATGATCCAGCGTCTTCCCAAGTTGAACCGATTGCTCTTGTACAAAGGTTAATGTTAGACCCTCTGGCAATAATTTTTCATTCATCACAGGCTCAACTATAAAGCGTGTCGAATCTTCGGGTTTCACCGAAACTGCTTTTACTTCTGGAGCCACTGTCTTAACCACAATCTCTACTTGCCCGGGTTTTGGTTCTTCTATCACTACAGATGAGGAATCTTTCTGGTAGTTGTAATAAGCAAAAACTAGCCCCATAATAATAATGCTAAAAATGACGATTTGCTTATATGTTATTGTTAATTTCATCCTAACCCCTCAACGCATCAAACTATTAAAGGTTAGTTAAACTTTGTATTATTAGCAAACGTTAGCCTTTTCCAATATGAAATAATGGGATGGTCCGTCCCGCTCCCAAACGGCATCGCAATGTGCCAAAATAGAGTTGTCCGGTTAGGACACAATCTAATTTGATTCAAAGGAGCGGAACAAATGATGAAAAAGTCTATTGTAATGAGTGATATCAAGGTAGTGGGTATTGATTTAGCAAAGACCGTGTTTCACCTGCAAGGTGTGAATGAGAAAGGTGAAATGGTGGTTCGTAAAAAATTGAGTCGCCGTAAATTGGCTGAGTTT